>JAISTY010000107.1 GCA_031272375.1 Opitutaceae bacterium
TGGGTTTGCGGGTTAATAGCGCCGCGTGAGTGTTTTCTGGGAAAGCGATTCCCCATTTCGGTTTCCCGCGCGGGGCTGACGGGGCGGCGCGATTGGCTGTCGGGACGGTTTTTAAGGGAGAAACGGAGGAGTCCGCCATGAGCCGCGTGCGGAACGACTTGTTTGATAACAAGGAGGGCTATGCCCGCGGACGACCGTTCGTGACCATGGCTTTGTGGCAATTGGTGAAAACCGCGTTTTTCATGACAACTTTCCCGTGGCCGTCATCCGTCAAAGTCTTCTGGTTGCGCCGCTTCGGAACCAAGATCGGCACAGGCGCCTGCATCAAGCCAAGGGTGAACATCCACTTGCCTTGGAAACTGACCGTCGGCGCGCATGCGTGGATTGGCGAGGACGCGGTTCTTTTGAACTTCGAGGCCATGAAAATAGGAAACCACGCGTGCATTTCGCAGGGAGCCTTCTTGTGCGGCGGCAATCACGACTTCAGCACGGAAAACATGCGCTACCGCCACGGGAAAATCACGGTTTGCGATGGCGCCTGGGTCGGCGCGCGGGCGTTTGTCGCGCCCGGAGTGACGATTGGCGAGGACTGCGTGATTTGCGCCTGCGGCGTTGTGACGGCCAACATGCCCGCTGGCGCGGTTTGCAAGGGCAACCCCTGCAAGCCGTCCGGGCACCGCTGGAAATCCCAGCAAATTTGATTTTCACAACGGCGGCGTTCAAACGACGCGGCGCGCCGCCCCTGCCAGTCTCCCGGAAAACATGACCAACGGCACCTTGTCGCAAACACCCGCAACCTGCGCCCGGCTCCGCGAACGCCTCCTCCGCGGCACCGCCCGCAACGGCAAACTGCGCTTCGCGGGAACGGACGGCAAAGACGTCTATAACATCACCGCGCCCTTCGCCGCCAACGGACGTCTCCTGCTCGCCGGACGCGTCGAGGAACGTTCGGTCGAGCGCTCGTCCGTCCTGTTTTTCGAGGAAAACAACGGCGTCTGGCGGCGGGCCGCCGGCACACCGGTTTTCGAGGGGCTGCAAGATCCCTGCGTGGCCTTCATCAACGGCGAATGGGTCTTCGGCGGCGTGAATTTTCCGGTAATGTCCGCCGGACAACCCGGCTGGCGCATGGAATTCTTCCGCGGCAAAACCCCCGACACCCTCCGCCACTTCCTTTCCGGCCCGGACCGCATGAAGGACATCCGCCTCGCGCAACTGACGGACGGACGCGTCGGCGTCTTCACCCGGCCCCAGGGCACCGTCGGCGGACGCGGCAAAATCGGCTTCCTCGCCGCCGACTCCTTGGAACGGATAACAGCGCCGGCGCTGGTGTCCGCCCCCCTGCTCGCGCCGCAGTGCGTTGACGACGAATGGGTCGGCGCGAACGAGATCCACCCGCTCCCCGGCGGCGTCCTCGGCGTCCTCGGTCACATCGCGCACTTCAGCGCGGACGGCGCCCGCCACTATTGCGCGATGGCCTTCCGCTTCGACCCGGCAACCCGCGCGGCGGAACCCTTGCGCCTCATCGCCGACCGCGGCTTTTTCCCTCCCGGACCCGCCAAACGCCCGGACCTCGCCGACGTGATTTTCAGCGGCGGCTTGTCGCGCGACGGCAACGGCTCCGCCCTTCTCTACGCCGGATTGGGCGACTGCGAGGCCGGCTGGACCGAAATCCCCGACCCCTTCGCGGCCTGACGCGCCGTGTTTTCCGGCTCGCGCTCCCCGCGCCGATGCCCTGCCTTCAACGCGCCCATGATCGCCCGCTCCCAACCCGGCTACGAAGACCTCCTCCGTGGCGAACTCGCCCGGCTCGGCGCCGCCACAACCGAGTCCGCCCCCGGCTGGCTCCGCGTCCTCCACACCGGCGACAACCCGCCGTCCGACCTCTGTTTCGCCCACCGCCTCCTCCTCAACCCCGCCGAAATCTACGCCATCACCGTCAACGGCCTCGCCCAAGACCTCCTCAACTTCTTCCTCGAAACCTCCCGCGATGAGCGTTTCGACGCCCCCTGGCCCTGCCTCTTCGAGGCCGCCGCCGTTGACGGCCTCGCCCGCCGCGCCGCCACCGTTGACGGCGTCTTCCTCGCCCAACTCAAAAAACGCCTCTCCCGCGTCGCCCGCCTCGCCGTCCCTGTCGTCCCCGGAACCCCCGCCCGCGTCCGCGGCTTCTTTGTTTTTTTCACCGACTTCGGACGCGCCTTTGTTGCCCGCGAAATCCTCCTCAACGGCCAGCGCCGCATGGCCGACGACCCTCTCGCGCCCTCGCGCTCCTACCTCAAAATCGAGGAGGCCTTCAACCTCCTCGGACGCGCGCCGGCCCCCGGCGAAACCGTCATTGACCTCGGCGCGGCCCCCGGCGGCTGGAGCTACGCCGCCGCCAAACGCGGCGCGAAGGTCGCCGCCATTGACAACGGCCCCCTCAAGGGCGGCGCCCTCGGCCACCCCGCCATCACGCACCTCCGCGAGGACGCCTTCGCGCACCGCCCGCGACAAGCCGCCGACTGGCTCCTGTGCGACCTCGTTGAGGAGCCGCACCACGTCCTCGAAAACATTGTCCGCCCCTGGCTGGAAAACCGCTGGTGCCGCCGCTTTGTGGTCAACCTGAAGTTCGGGCGCGTTGACCCCCTCGCCCTGCTCGACACCCTCCGCGCCCCCGGCGGTGTTTTGGGGAAACGCGCCCCCGGAACCCGGATCCGCCACCTCCACCACGACCGCGAGGAACTCACCCTCGCCGGCGAACTCCCGCCCGCGTGAACCGCCGCCCCTTCCACGCCCCCCGCCCCCAAAAATCCCCCTTGACGCCCGCGCCCCCCTGTGAATCTTCCGCCCCCAGTTCCACACCACATCCTACCATGTCCGAACAAAAAACCATCGAACAGCGCGTCAAAGCCATCATCGTTAACCAACTCAGCGTCAACGAAGAACAAATCACGCCCGAAGCCTCGTTCCTCGACGACCTCGGCGCCGACTCCCTCGACATCGTCGAACTCGTCATGGCCTTCGAGGAGGAGTTCAAGTCCGAGCTGAACGGCGAAATCCCCGAAGCCGACGCCGAAAAGCTCAAAACCGTCGGCAACGTCATTGACTACATCAACGCCAAGCTTGCCGCCAAATAATCCGCTGCCACGCAGCCACTTTTAACACCAACGGCGTTCCGCCCCGGCCTCCTCCCCACAAAAGGACGCAGCGGTGGAACGCCTTTTTTGTCTTTGAAAATCGTGCGGGATAACGAATTGCATTAACACACCTCCGCCGCCCGCGCGCCCTCCGGTCTCCCGAATTTCCAATTCCAACTCCTGATTTCCATGAACCAGCTCCCAGACAACCAGCGCGTCGTCGTCACCGGCCTCGGCGCCCTCCACAACCTCGGCCACAACGTCCCCGACCTCTGGGCCAGCCTCACCGCCGGCAAACCCGGCATCCACCGCGTTACCCGCTTCGACACAACCCTCTTCGCCACCCAAATCGCCTCCGAAATCAACGGCTGGAACGTCGAGGAGCACATGGACCCCAAGGAAGCCCGCCGCAATGACCGCTACACCCATTACGGCATCGGCGCCGGCAAGGAGGCCCTCAAAGACTCCGGCCTCGACATGAACCGCGAAAACCCCGACCGCGTCGGCGTCCTCATCGGCTCCGGCATCGGCGGAATGGAAACCTATGAAACCCAACTAAAACGCTACTTTGACGGCGGTCCGCGCAAGGTCTCCCCGTTCACCATCCCCGCCCTCATCAGCAACATGTGCTCCGGCCTCTTCGCCATCGAAATCGGCGCCCGCGGCCCCAACTACGGCATCGTCTCCGCCTGCGCCACCGGCACCCATTCCATCGGCGAAGCCATGCACACCCTCCGCCGCGGCGACGCCGACGTCATGATCGCCGGCGGTGCCGAGGCCCCCATAACCCCCTTCGCCTTCGCCGGTTTCTGCAACATGAAGGCCATGAGCACCCGCAATGACACCCCTGAAACCGCCTGCCGCCCCTTCTCCCTTGGACGCGACGGTTTTATCATGGGCGAAGGCGCCGGCGTCCTCGTCCTCGAAACCCTTGAGCACGCCAAAAAACGCAACGCCCCCATCCACGCCGAAGTCCTCGCCTACGCCGCCACCGCCGACGCCCACCACATCACCATGCCCGACCCCGAGGGCAAAGGCCTCGGCGCCGCCATGACCCGCGCCCTCGCCGCCGCCCGCCTCAACCCCTCCGACGTTGACTACATCAACGCCCACGGCACCAGCACCCCCTACAACGATAAATTTGAAACCCTTGGCATCAAACGGGTTTTCGGCGACCACGCCAAAAAACTCGCCGTCAGCTCGACCAAATCCATGACCGGCCACCTCCTTGGCGCCGCTGGCGGCATCGAAAGCGTTATCAGCATCAAAACCATTGAGACGCAAACAATTGCCCCGACCATCAATCTCCACGAACCCGACCCCGAACTCGACCTCGACTACGTCCCCAACGCCGCCCGACAAGCCGCCGTCAACGTTGTCTTGAGCAACAACCTCGGTTTCGGCGGTCAGAACGCCAGCATCCTCTTCCGCCGCTTCGTGTGAGGCCGCGCCCGCGACGGAGGCGCCTCCCTCGCGAAAAGTTTTTTCCTGCCGGGCTAATTTCCCAACGCGCGCTGGCCCGTCACTTCAAGCCCGTGCCCGTCCAGCCCCACGATTTTGCGCGGCGTGTTCGTCAGCAGGATGATTTTGCGCAAGCCGAGCGCCGCCAGGATTTGCGCCCCCGTGCCGTAGTCGCGCAGATCCATGCCGCGCGCCGCGTCCCCGCCCTCCTCCGCCGCGAGCGCCAGCGCCGCCGCCGCGTCCCCCCGCGACGGCCCCATGCGGAGCACCACGCCGCGCCCCTCCCCGACCACCGCCTTGAGCGACGCGTCCAGCGCCCCCCGCGCGTCGCCCCCAAGAAGCCCGAACGCCTCCCCGATGACATCCGCCTCCTGCACCCGCACGAGCGTCGGCTCCCCGTCCAGCCTTCCCAGTGTGAGCGCGATGTGCTCCCGCCGGTCTATCTTCCCCCGGAAAACGTGCAGCGTGAAGTCGCCGGCCCCGCGCGAAAAGGGAACTCTCGCCACAAGCTCGACAAGCTGCTCCCGCCGCGAACGGTATTCGATCAGCTGCTCGATGGAGACCAACCGCAACCCGAACCGCTCCCGGAACTCAAGCAGCTGCGGCAGCCGTTGCACCGTGCCGTCGTCGTTGACCAGCTCGCACAGAACCCCCGCGGGACTCATCCCCGCGAGCGTCGCGAGGTCCACCGCCGCCTCCGTGTGCCCGGCGCGCTCAAGAACCCCGCCGGGCCTCGCCCGCAGCGGGAAAACATGTCCGGGCCGCGCGAGCTGCTCCGGCCGCGTCGCCGGATCCGCCAGCAACCGTATCGTGCGCGTCCGGTCCGCCGCGCTGATCCCCGTCGTCACCCCCTCCGCCGCGTCCACCGTCGTCGTGAAATCCGTCCGGAAATTGTCCCGGTTGCGCAGCACCATCGGTCCGAGACCCAGCCGGTCAAGGTGCTCCGCCGGCGCCGGAACACAGATGATCCCGCTGCAGTGCCGTATCATCAGCGCCACCGCCTCCGGCGTCGCCTTCTCCGCGGCCATGATGAGGTCGCCCTCGTTCTCCCGGTTCTCGTCGTCGGTGACGATCACCGGCTTCCCGGCGGCTATGTCCGCGATGGCGTCTTCAATGGTGTCGAACGGTGGCATGGCGTTTTTTCGCATTACGGATTGGCGGAAGCGGCGGCCCCGACAAGGGCGTTTTGCCACCGCCTCACTTTTTCGCCGCCATGAGCGCCTTCGCCCGCTCCACGGCGGACGGCAGGTCGGCGGCCACGTTGTCCTCGCCCACCGCCTCCAGGAACCCCTCCCGCGCCATCAGCGCGTAGGGCTGCGTGTGCGGCCCGCAAAGGACAAGGTGCCGCCCGTGATGCCGCAGTTTCTCGTGCAGCGTCTCCAGCCGGTCCATCGCCGTCGCGTCCATCGCCGTCACCGCCGTCATGTGCAGAATCACAACGCGCGTGTCCGCGATGCCCCGCCGCAGCACCATGTCCAGCTTGTCCGCCGCCCCGAACAGCAGCGCCCCGAACACCCGGTAAATGACAACCCCGCCGGGCAGCCGCTCCCCAAGCTCCTCGTGCGCCCCGTGTCCGGGCTGGTGCGCGTCCTGCCGCCCGTCACCCGTCATGGTCTGCACCTGCGTCGTCTCCGTCACCCGCTTGATGAACAGCAGGCACGCCAGCAGCATCCCGAACATCACCGCCTTCGTCAGGTCGAACACCACCGTCAGCCCGAACGTCAGCAGGAAAACCGCCGCGTCCCCCCGCGCCCGCCGCCGCAGCCGCATGAACTCGTCCCGCTCGATCATCCGCCAGCCCACCGAGACCAGCACCGCCGCGAGCGAGGCCAGCGGAATGTGCCGCGCCAGCGGCGCCGCCACCAGCAGCACCGCCAGCAGGAAAACCGAGTGCACCATCCCCGCCACCGGCGTCTGCGCCCCGTTGCGGATGTTCGTCGCCGTCCGCGCGATCACACCCGTCACCGGTATCCCCCCGAACAGCGGCGTGACGAAATTCGCGATGCCCTGGCCCATCAGCTCCTGGTTCGAGTCGTGACGGTCGTCCGCCAGCCCGTCCGCCACCACCGCCGAAAGCAGCGACTCGATCGCGCACAGCACCGCGATCGTGAACGCCGGCATCAGCAGCTCGTTCAAATGCTGCCAGTCAAAACTCGGCCACGCGAACGCCGGCAGCCCCCTCGGTATCTCCCCGAACTTCGACCCGATCGTCGCCACGTCGAAAAACGTCCACCCAAACGCCCCCGCCAGCCCCGCCAGCGCCGTCCCCAAAACCACCACCACAATGGACCCCGGCACGAACCGCCGGAACCGCTCCGGCCACTTCCACAAAATCACCGACGACGCCACCGCCAGCCCGAGCGTGGCCCAGTTGACCGTTCCCGCCGCCTTCGCCAGCGCCACCACCTTCGGCAGAAACTCCGCAGGCTCCGCCCCCGGCAGCGTCAGCCCGAAATACGCCTGCACCTGCGTCATGATGATCGTGATCGCGATGCCGCACGTGAACCCCGCCGTCACCGGCTGCGGGATGAACTTTATCAACGCCCCCAGCTTGAACAGCCCCATCGCGAACAGCATCACCCCCGCGAGCATCGTGCACATTAACAGCGTCGGCAGCCCGTAGCGCGCGCTCATCAGCGCCAGCAGCCCCACGAACGCCCCCGCCGGCCCCCCCACCTGCACCCGCGACCCGCCCAGCGCCGAAACCAAAAACCCCCCGATGATCCCCGCGTAAAGCCCCGTCACCGGCGGCACTCCGGACGCCACGCCAAGACCGATGCACAGCGACAGCGCCACCACCCCGACCGTCAGCCCGGCCATGAGATCCTTCAGAAATTTCTCCCGCGTGTAATCGCGCAGACAGTCAACAATCCGCGGCCTGAACCGCGCGAGACGCCCGCCAACTCCAACCTCTTCGGATGACATAATCGCCCTCCCTAAACAAAATCCCCCGCCGGACTCCAACGCCAAATTTCCGCGCGAACCGGCTCCCGCGCGGCACCTTGTCGCGAAAACGGCGCGCCCTGCCGCGTTTCCGGATCTCGCCAGACACCCGCGCCCCCGCAGCCTGCCGCCGCATGGACAAGCCGCCGCCTCCTTTTCAGAAAACCCGCTCCGGCCTCGCGCCGGAAAATTTCCAACGCCGCCTCGCCGGCCGCCAAACCGGCCTCTTTGTCCTCCAAAACAACCGCGGCGAGGAAGTCTGCCTCACCAACTACGGCGCCCGCATCGTCTCCTGGCTCGTCCCCGGACGCGACGGCTCCGTTGCCGACATCGTTCTCGGCTTCGACACCCTCGACGCCTACCTCGCCTCGCCCGAACCCTATTTCGGCGCGGCCATCGGGCGTTTCGCCAACCGCATTGCCTGCGGACGTTTCGCCCTCGACGGCATTGAACACCGCCTCGCCCTCAACGACGGCCCCAACACCCTCCACGGCGGCCCCGGCGGTTTCCACTCGCGCGTCTGGGACGTCCTCCGCCACGACGCCCGCTCGGTCGAGTTCGCGCTCCTGTCACCCCACGGCGACCAAGGCTTCCCGGGCAACCTCCGCGTCCGCCTGCAGTGCGAGCTTGCCGACGACGGCGCCTTGTCGCTCGTCACCACCGCCGAGACCGACCGCCTCACGGTCGTCAACTTCACCAACCATTCCTTTTTCAACCTCAACGGCGCCGGCAGCGGCGACATTGACGGTCACATCCTCGCCATCCGCGCCGGCCATTACACGCCTGTTGACGACCACCTCATCCCGACCGGCGAGATCGCGCCCGTGGCGGGCACGCCCTTTGATTTTCGCGACCCCGCGCCGATTGCCGGACGGCTGGGGCGCAATCTGATTCTTGACGGACAAGTTGCCGCCGATGGTCTCCGCCATGCCGCGCGTGTCATCGCGCCGGAAAGCGGGCGTATCCTTGACGTGCTGACGAACCAGCCCGGCCTGCAACTTTATTGCGGGCAGCTGCTTGACGGCGCCATCAAAGGCAAAGGCGGGCTGACCTACGGGCGGCGATCCGCCTTATGTCTTGAGCCGCAACACTTCCCCGACTCTCCGAACCACCCCTCATTTCCCTCAACCCAGCTCCGTCCCTCCACCCTCTTCCGCCACATCTGTGTCTATCGCTCATAATCCCCCCATTAAGGGACAGGCAAAAAATAGCTTGCCATCTCCCTTCCCCTCCACATCCCCACCCCCGCCATGAGACACCGCCGCATCAAAATCCCCCCCGCCGAAGGCGAGGCCGTCTATCACTGCATTTCCCGCACCGTCAACGGAGAGCGTTGCCTCGACGACCCCGCAAAAGAAGTCCTCCGCAAACAACTCTGGAAAACCGCAGAATTTTGCGGCGTCCGCGTCCTTACTTACGCGTTGATGTCCAATCACTTCCACATCCTCGTCGCCGTGCCGCAAGCCGCGCCGGTCAGCGACGCCGAACTCCTCCGCCGCTACCGCCTCCTCTACCC
>JAISTY010000216.1 GCA_031272375.1 Opitutaceae bacterium
CCCCCCGCGCCCTCCGCCGCGCGACTGTTTTTTTGGGGCGCGCCCCGCCCCTGACTTTCCTTGCGGGCGGGGGGCTTTTCCGCTGAAACGCCCGGACACATGGACACTCCCGGACGACAAACGGAGACGGCGAAAAAGGCCCTGAAGGCGGGGTTATGCGTCGGGGCGCTGGGGGTCGTTTTCGGGGACATCGGCACCAGCCCGCTTTACGCGATGCGCATGTGCGTCAACGCCGTGCCCGCCGGCCTGCCGCCGGAAGCCGCCGTCATGGGAACCCTCTCGCTGGTCTTCTGGCTGCTCCTGCTGGTCGTCGGCCTCAAATACCTGCTTGTCGTCACGCGGGCGGACAACCGCGGCGAGGGCGGGATCTTCGCGCTGATGGCCCTGGGGCCGCAGCCGCCGCGCCCGAAGGAGGGGCGCGTCCCCCGCGTCGCCCTTTCCACCCTCCTGCTGCTCGCGGGCGCCGCCTTGCTCTACGGCGACGGCGTCATCACGCCGGCGGTGACGGTCTTGAGCGCGGCGGAGGGTCTGCGGGGGTTCGCGCCGGAGTTGCCGCAAAAGTTCATCGTGGGGCTGGCCTGCGGGGTTCTGGCGGTGTTGTTCTGGGTGCAGAAAAAGGGCACGTCCGCCATCGGGCGGGTGTTCGGCCCGGCGATGCTGGGATGGTTCACCCTCATCGGCCTGATGGGCCTGTGGCACATCGTCACGGGGCCGAAACTGTGGGGCTTCCTGCCCAAAATCCTCCTCTCCATAAACCCCCTCCACGCGGCGCGCCTGATCTCGCAATTGGGCGACTGGACGGGAGTCTCGGTGCTGCTCGGCTCCGTCGTCCTCACCATCACGGGAGCCGAGGCGCTTTACGCGGACATGGGGCATTTCGGACGCGGGGCGATTGCCAAAGCGTGGTGGCGCGGCGCGCTGCCGGCGTTGTTGTTGAGCTACTTCGGACAGGGGGCCTTGCTGCTCGAAAAACCGGCCTTGTTCGCGCCGCTCTTCGCCTCCGCCCCCGGCTCCGCCGACGTGCTCCCCAACCCTTTCTTTGAACAACTGCCGGCGGGCTGGCCCCAGGGCGTCCTGACGGCCCTGTCCGTCGGCGCGGCGGTGATCGCGAGCCAGGCGGTGATCTCCGGCGCCTATTCCATCACGCGCTCGGCGATCCAACTGGGCTATTTCCCGCGCCTGAAGGTGCTGCACACAAGCGCGAGCGTGGCCGGGCAAATCTACGTTCCCCTGATCAACTCCTTCCTCGCGGTGACGGCGATCGTCGTCGTGCTCGCCTGGCAGTCCAGCGCGCGCCTCGCCTCGGCCTACGGCGTGGCGGTGACGGGCAGCATGGTGGTGACCACCTACGCGTTCTTCCGCGCGGCGCGGGCGGCCTGGAAATGGCCGTGGTGGAAGGCCGCGCCCGTCTGCGGCGCCTTCGCCGCCCTCGACCTCGCGCTGTTCGGGGCCGCGTTGCACAAATTCGGCGACGGCGGCTGGCTGCCCATTTTCATCGGCCTCGGCATGGTGCTGATCATGCACACCTGGAAAACCGGCCGGAACGAAATCCAAATGCGCGTCTATGGAACCGCCCTGGCGGAAATCGAGTTGTCCACGATCGCCGCCAGCAAAAACATCGTCCGCGTCCCCGGCAGCGCCGTCTTCATGGTCGCCACCCCGCGCGGCACCCCGCTCGCCCTGCTCCACCACTTGAAGGCCAACAAATGCCTCCAAAAAAACGTCGTCCTCCTCACCATCACGACAACCGACGCCCCCTTCGTCGCCCCGGAGGAGCGCATGACGCTCTCCGGTCTCGGCGAGGGCGTCTGGCGCGCCACCGGTCGCTACGGCTACATGGAGTCCCCGGACGTCGCCGCTCTCTGCGAACGCATCGAGGCGCAGGGCATCCCGCTGTCGCCGCTCTCCACAACGTTCTACTTCAACCGCGAGATGATCCTCTCCGGCGGCAACGCCCGCATGTTCGGCTGGCAGAAATCACTCTACGCCTTCCTCAGTCGCAACGCCCACCCCGTCAAGGATTACTACCAAATCCTGCCGACCCAGATCATCGAAATCGGCCTGCCGGTGCAGTTGTAGGGGCGCGCGGCGGCTTCCTGTAACTTCCACGTTTTCCAAACCGTCTTCCGGCTTTCCCAACCGCAACTCCCCGACAGGCATCCGCACTCTCCCGCCAAAACCCTTCCCTTCCCCTTCCCATGCAATCGAAAACGCCTTTCGTTCTTCTCGCCGCCTTCGCCCTCGCCGCCGCGTCCGCCCTCCCCGCCGCCAAGAAAAACGAGGACAAAAACGCCCAAAAGGCCGAGCGCTCCGAGCAACAGGCCCAGCGCCAGGCCCGGAAGGAAAACCCCGTCCTCAACGGCAACCAGGCCCGCCAGCTCGAAAAACCCCCCGAAATCCCCGCCGCCCCCTCCCTCAAAATCTCCCCAACCAAGGAAATCCACCTCCGCCCCGGCAAAACCGCCTCCGTCAAAGTCCCTTCCCAAAAATCCACCCCCGCCCGCAACTGGTCCTCCGACCCCTCCGTCGCCGTCTTTGAAAACAACACCGTCCGCGCCCTCTCTCCGGGCCGCGCCCTCCTCTCCGTCGTCCTCGACGGCCATTACGCCACCCTCCCCGTCCTCGTCTCCCAACCCCTCCCGGCCCCCTTCCCGCAAACCGACGACTCCCACCCGATTGACGCCATCGTTAACAAAAACCTCCGCGAACTCGGCATCCTCCCCTCCCCCCTCTGCACCGACCAGGAATTCCTCCGCCGCGCCTGCCTCGACCTCATGGGTGCCCTCCCCGACGCCGCCCAAACCCGCGCCTTCCTCGCCAGCACCTCCCCTTCCAAACGCGCCGACCTCGTCGAATGGATCTTCCGCCAGGAGGCCTACGCCGATTATTGGGCCAATAAATGGGCTGACCTCCTCCGCGTCAAAGCCGAGTTCCCCAGCAACTTGTGGCCCAACGCCGTCCAGGCCTACCACGCCTGGCTCCGCTCCGCCGTCGTCACCAACAAGCC
>JAISTY010000031.1 GCA_031272375.1 Opitutaceae bacterium
TTACCGGGATCCCAAGCCTTTGAACAGACGGTGAGAAGAAACCCCAAGGCTCTGTTCTTATGCGGTGCCCCGCGGCAGGACACGCCCCTCTTCATTCCTCTTCTTATCTTCTGTTCAAAAAAATCCCCGTGCCCTCCGCCCCTCCTCCGTGACCTCTGTGTAAAGTTAAAACTTTAAAACTAACCTCTCCCTAACCGGGATCCCAAGCCTTTGAACAGAAGGTGAGAAGAAACCCAAAGGCTCTGTTCTTATGCGGTGCCCCGCGGCAGGATACGCCCCTCTTCATTCCCCTTCTTATCTTCTGTTCAAAAAAATCTCCGTGCCCTCCGCCCCTCCTCCGTGACCTCTGTGTAATGTAATGTTAAAACTAACCTGTCCCTTACCGGCTCCTGTTGGCTGCCGGGGCGGGGATTATTTTCGGCGTTGTTTTGGAGTTGTTTCCATTTGTGAATTTCAATTCTCATCCCCCCACGCAAATGTCCCTTCCCACCCACAACGTCGGCCTCGACATCGGCTCCACCACGCTGAAAATCGTCTTCGACAACCCCGGCGGCGCCCCACTCCACACCGATTACCGCCGCCACCAAGCCGACGTCCCCAACGCCCTCCTCAACGCCTTCGCCGACGCCCGCGCCGCCCTCGGCCCCTGCAACATCCGCCTCGCCGTCACCGGTTCCGCCGGCATGGGGCTCGCCGAGCGCTGCCGCATCCCGTTCATTCAGGAAGTTGTTGCCGCGGCGGAAGTTGTTCAACAGAACCACCCCGGCGTCCGCACGCTCGTGGACATTGGCGGCGAGGACGCCAAGATGATTTTTTTCAACCCCAACCGCGCGCCCGATATTCGCATGAACGGCTCCTGCGCCGGCGGCACCGGCGCCTTCATTGACCAGATGGCCGCGCTCCTCGCCATCCCCGTCAACGACCTCGGTCCGCTCGCCGAAAAAGCCACCCACCACTACCCCATCGCCTCCCGCTGCGGCGTTTTTTCCAAAACCGACGTCCAGAACCTCATGGCCCGCAAAGCCGCCCCCGCCGACATCGCCGCGTCCATCCTCGACGCCGTCGCGCTCCAGGTCATCACCACCCTGTCCCGCGGCTTCGACGTCACCCCGACCGTCCTTTTTTGCGGCGGCGTCCTTGCCTTCAACCCGGCACTCCGCAACACCTTCCAAACGCGCCTTGCTCTCGCGCCCGGACAAATTCTTCTGCCGCCCAACCCCCACCTCCTGCCCGCCACCGGTTGCGCGATCATGCGCGACACCCCACGCCTCGAAACCACCCTCGACGCCTGGCTCGCCACCCTTTCCCGGACAAACCCAAACTCAACCACCTTAACAACAAGCGAAACGCGCGCCAGCCGCCTTCCGCCCCTTTTTGCCAACCCCGCCGAACGCCAGCATTGGCAAACCCAAATCACCCGCCACGCCCTTCCCCACACCGACGCCCCCGCGCCCGGCGAGCCTGTTTATCTCGGAATTGACTCCGGCTCAACGACAACCAAAATAGTCCTCATAGACCAACACCAACGCCTTCTCTGGACCCGCTACGCCAAAAACAACGGCGACCCCCTCCAGACCGCCGCCGACGCCCTCCGACAAGCCGCCGCCGACCTTTCCCCCGACCTCCCGATTACCGCCTCCGCCGTGACGGGCTACGGCGAAGATCTTCTTAAAGCGGCATTTAACCTCGACTACGGCCTTGTCGAAACCATGGCGCATTACACCGCCGCCCGGAAATTCCACCCCCGCGTCACCTTCATCCTCGACATCGGCGGCCAGGACATGAAAGCCGCCTTCATACGCAACAACACGCTGCACCGCATAGAGATAAACGAAGCCTGCTCCTCCGGCTGCGGCACGTTTATCGAAAACTTTGCCACCAGTCTTAACATCCCAATAACCCAATTCGCGTCAATGGCTTGCAACGCCGCCGCCCCCGCCGACCTCGGCACCCGTTGCACCGTCTTCATGAACTCCAAGGTCAAACAAGCCCTTCGCGAGGGCGCCACCCCCGCCGACATCGCCGCTGGCCTTTCCTACTCTGTCATCAAGAACTGCTTGCACAAAGTCCTCCGCCTCCGCAACACCGCCGAGCTTGGCGACGCCATCGTTGTCCAAGGCGGCACCTTCCGCAACGACTCCATTGCCCGCGCCTTCGAGAAAATCTCCGGCCACCCCGTCATCCGACCCGACAAACCCGAACTCATGGGCGCCTACGGAGCCGCCCTGCACGCCCAGCGCCAGCCCCTCGCGCACGTTCAGATTCCGCGACCCCTAAAAGACTTCGCAACCCCGGCTCCCCACGCCACCACCAAGAAAACCTGCCCCGGCTGCCCCAATGCCTGCGCCGTCACCTGCCTGACCTTTGACAACGGCAACCACCATCACTTTGGCAACCAATGCGAAAAAATCTTTTTCAGCGGCAAGGACACCCCCCGCCAGCGCGACGGGCACAACCTCCACACCTACAAATACAACCGCCTCTTCCCCGCCCACCTCTACCCGCCGGAGTGAGGCGCACCAAGCCATTACACAGAGAGCGCAGAGTTTTACACGGAGGACACGGGGACTTTTTTCAAAACTGTTTTAACCGCAAAGAACGCATGGAACTCAAAACACAACCCATTCATGTCAAAAGACTCCCTTGTGCTCTCGTGCTTGTGAGAGGGAAACTCCGTGCTCTCCGTTCCTCTCTGTGATTCCTGTGTAATCCACAAAACTTTTTTCCCATGCCCGCACCTGTCATTGGCATTCCCCGCGCCCTTGGTTTTTACGAAAACTTCCCATTTTGGCGGACGCTGCTCACCCGCGCCGGTTTTGCCGTCCGCCTCTCCGCGCATTCCAACCACGACCTTGCCGCCGCCGGCCTCCACACCGTCATGTCCGACAACATCTGCTACCCCGCGAAGCTGATGAACGGCCACATCCTCGACCTCCTCTCCAAAAACGTCTCCCGCATCCTCCTCCCCCACATCGTCCGCGAGCGCAAAACGCCCGGCGACCCCGGCTCCGCCTTCAACTGCCCCGTCGTCGCCGGCTACGCCGATGTTGTCCGCTCCGCCATCAACCCCCAAAAACGCAACGCCATCCCCCTCGACACCCCCGCCGTCAACCTCTCCGACCCCGTCCTCGCCCGCCGCTCCATCGAGGATTACCTGACCAAGACCCTCAACGTCCCCGCGCCCCGCGCCCGCGCCGCCTTCAACGCCGCCTGGACCGCGCAGGGACAATTCCAGGCCGAACTCGCCGCCCGCGCCCGCCACCTCGTCGAAACCGCCGAGGCCGAAAACCGCCTCGTCCTCCTCCTCGCCGGACGCCCCTACCACAACGACCCCCTTATCCAGCACAAAATCGCCGACGCCGTCACCTCCCTCGGCGCCGTTGTCATCACCGAGGACATCGCCCGCGAAGCCCCCCTCGACGTCCCCGACCTCTCCTCGATGCAATGGTGCTACACCCACCGCATCCTCTCCGCCGCCCGCTGGGTCGCCGCCCAAGGCCCCGCCATCCACTTTGTCCAGCTCACCTCCTTCGGCTGCGGCCTCGACCCCTTCATCACCGAAACCGCCTCCGAAATCCTCAACGCCGCCGGCAAGCACCTCACCCTCCTCAAGGTGGACGACGTCAACAACACCGGCTCCCTCCGCCTGCGCCTCCGTTCCCTTGTCGAAAGCCTCCGCGGGCAGCCCCCGCCGCGACAAGCCGCCGCCGGACAAGCCGCCGCCCACCACCCCGTCACCGAAAACACCTTCCACCCCGACCACACCATTCTCGTCCCCTTCATGAGCGAGTTCTACTCCCCCCTCGTCGAACCCCTCATGCGCATCGCCGGCTACAAGGTCCAAACACTCCCGCCGCCCGACGCCGCCGCCGCCGAGTTCGGCATCCAGCACGCCAACAACGAAGTCTGCTACCCCGCCACCCTCGTCGTCGGCTCCTTCATCAAGGCGCTCGCCTCCAACACTTACGACCACGACAAAATCGCCCTCGGCATCACCCAGACCGGCGGCCAGTGCCGCGCCTCCAGCTACATTGACATCATCCGCCGCGCCCTGCGCGCCGCCGGCCTCGCCCACATCCCCGTCCTCCCCATTGCCGCCACCGAGACGACCTCCGCGCGCCAGCCCGCCTTCAAACCCAACTGGCGCCGCGCCGCCACGACCTTCCTCGCCGCCCTCTGCTACGGCGACAACCTCTCCCAACTCCACCACGCCACCGCCCCCCGCGAAAAGCTCCCCGGACAAGCCGCCGCCCTCCGCGACCACTACATGGCCGCCGTCCTCCCCCTCGTCGCCGCCCGCGACCTCGACGGCATGGCGCGCCTCCTCCGGCAAGCCGCCGCCGACCACGCCGCCGCCCTCGACCCCGCCCGGCCCCCCGCCCCGAAAATCGGCGTCGTCGGCGAGATTTACGTAAAACTCAACGCCTTCAGCCAGAGCAACGCCGTCAACTGGCTCATCGCCCAGGGCGTCGAGC
>JAISTY010000047.1 GCA_031272375.1 Opitutaceae bacterium
ACGGCCACCCCACCCTCACCGTCCTTGACGGCGGCCAGATCCTCCTTTCCCCGCAACAAGCCGCCGCCCTCAACCCCGGCCCCGCCGGTCTCACCGCGATCCTCGTCGCCCGCCGCGCCTACCCCGGCGAGGCCCCCGTCCACTTTCTCCGCAAGGGCGCCACCTCCCTCAACCGCCCCGGCTGGCGCCTCACCTCCGAACCCGCCCTCAACCACATCGTCGCCCACGCCATCCTCAACCTCAACAACCGCCGCTCCTCCGCCCTCCGCCCCGCCCCGGAGGACTGGGCCGTCCTCGCCTTCACCATCCGCACCGCCGACGCCTCCGTCACCGCCTCCGCCGACAACAAGCCCTTCTCCCACCCCGGCCCCAAAAAAGGCTCCTTCAACACCAACATCGCCAACCGCGACCCTTTTGAAATCGGCCCCGGCTCCGAATTCGCCGAACTCGCCCTCTACAACCGCGCCCTCCCCGACGCCGAACTCCGCCCCCTCGTCGAGGCCCTCATGCAAAAATACGCCCTCAACGCCCCCGCGCCATCGCCCGCCGCTCCCGCGGCCCCGCCGCCCGCCGTCGCCGAACAGCCCGGCCAGACCCCCGGCGAACCCGCCGTCTTCCCTCCGAAACTCTACCCCGCCACGCCCGCCTTCCCCGTCCCCACCCTTGACATCTCCGGCCAGACCCAGCGCCACACTATCATCGCGAAGGGCACCCCTGAAACCTACCAGGGGCACCCCACCACCGTCCTCCTCCCCGACGGCAAAACCCTCATCGCCGTCTGGACGCTCGACCACGGCGGCAACTGCGGCCCCGCCGCCCTCTCCACCAACGGCGGCCTCACCTGGACCCGCATAGACGACCGCTTCCCCGCCGACTACCGCCACTACCGCAACTGCCCCTCCATCTACCGCCTCACCGACCCCTCCGGCAACGCCCGCCTCTGGATCTTCGCCTCCCGCCACGACGCCAACCCACGCCCGCCCCACCAACTCCACCGCGTCGTCAGCGAGGACGACGGCCTCACATGGCGCGAAGCCCCCGCCCTCCCCGTCTCCGCCGGCATGCCCCCCACCTCCATCATCCCCCTCAACGACCCCTCCGGCAGCCCCGTCCCCGGCGCCTACATCGCCCACATCCAAATGACCGGCCCCTCCGACCCGCCCAAAACCTCCTCCATCTGGCAAATGAACACCACCGACGGCGGCCTCACCTGGTCCGAACCGCGCAAAATCGCCTCCGAACCCGGCGCCATCCTCTGCGAACCCTGCGCCATCCGCTCCCCCGACGGCCGCCAAATCTGCCTCGTCCTCCGCGAAAACAAACGCCTCGACCAAAGCCGCTACGCCCTCTCCGACGACGAGGGCCTCACCTGGTCCGCCCCCAAACCCACCCCGGTCTGGCTCACCGGCGACCGCCACGCCGCCAAATACGCCCCCGACGGCCGCCTCGTCATCGCCTTCCGCGACATGTCCAAAACCAGCCCCGCCCAAAACCACTTCGTCGCCTGGATCGGCAACTACTCCGACATCGCCAACGCCACCCCCGCCGCCGGCTACCGCGTCAAACTCATCCAAAACTACCGCCGCGGCGAATGGCGCGGCCTCCTCCTCGCCGACTGCGGCTACCCCGCCCTCGAAGTCCTCCCCGGCGGCGCCATCCTCGCCACCACCTACGCCAAATACACCCCCGGCCCCGAAAAAAACTACGTCCTCCTCACCCGCTTCACCCTCCCCGAACTCGACAATCTCCTCCAAACCCTCTCCGCCCGACAACCCGCCGTCTCCCCTGAAAACGCGCCGCCCGCCGCCCCCTCCGCCCCGGAAAATCCCGTGGAAACAAACGCCACGCCCGCCGCCCCGACACCGCCCGCCGCCCCCAAACTCACCGGCATCGCCCTCTACCTCATGGCGTCCAAAGCCGTCCTCAACCCCGACAACACCGTCGCCCGCCTCACCGACATCAGCCCGCGCCAGACACACCTCCTCCCCGTCACCCCTGGCGCCTCCCAACTCATCCCCGGCGCCCTCAACGGTCACCCCGTCATCGCCACCGGTCCCGGCGGCTTCCCCCTCCCCCCCCCACAAGCCGCCGCCCACAACCCCGGCCCCCACGGCCTCTCCGTCTTCATCGTCGCCCGCCGCGCCGACCCCTCCGACGTCAACGTCAACCTCCTCCGCAAAGGCGCCACCTCCCTCAACCGCCCCGGCTGGCGCATCACCACCGAACCCCGCGTCAACAACCTCTCCGCCGTCGCCATCACCAACCTCCAAAACCGCCGCTCCTGCATCACCCCCCTCCCGTCCTCCTGGGCCGTCGTCTCCTTCATCATCAACCCCGCCCAAAACAGCGTCGAAGCCTCCCTCAACAACGCCCCCTTCGCCGGCTCCGGCCTCCAGCGCGGCGTCCTCACCAACCTCGCCAACAACGACCCCCTCGAAATCCCAGAGGGCATCCAGTTCGCCGAAATCGCCATCTTCGACCACGCCCTCACCCCTGACGAAACCGCCCGCGTCTCCTCCCTCCTCACCCGCAAATACAACCTCCCCTGACCGCGGTCCCTGACGCCGGAAAACGCCGGACAACCCGCCGCCGCCCGCCTTGCGTCGGCGCGCGTTCGCCACGCGTTTTTCGTTTCAAAATCCACCGCCCGCAATTCCCTCCCCGCGATGCCCGATACCACCGCCGCACAACCCGCCGCCAAACCGCCCGCATGGCAATGGCTCTACCCCGTCGCCGTCCTCACCGCCGTCCAGATCGCGTCCGGACGCAGCCAGGTCGCCATGCCGCCCGTCTTCAGCTTCGACAAGGTCGCCCACTTCTTCGTCTTCGGCCTCGTCGCCACCCTCATCCTCCGCCAGCTCGCGACAACCCGCCGCCCCGCCCTCCTCGCCGTCCTCCTCACCTCCCTCTACGGCGCCCTCGACGAAATCCATCAGGCCTTCACCCCCGGACGCGACGCCGGCGTCGCCGACTGGATCGCCGACACCCTCGGCGCGTCCGTCGCCGCGCTCGTCCACACCCGTTGGCCCCTCTACCGGCGGCTTCTCAACGCCCCCGTTTCCCGCCTCCGCGAGGCCTTCCGACAACCCGCCGCCCCGCGCGGTTAGCCCGTCGCTCAAAACACCAATTTCGCCGTGGAAAGGCGCCGCGAAAGCTCGTCGGCGACGGCGCGCTCGGCGGGCTCGTCGGACGCCTGGAACGTCGCTGAAAAACGGACGAACGCGCCGGCGTCATCCCACGGCACCGTGCTGATCAGCAGCTTTTGAATGAGCCAGTCGCTGAAGTCGGCGGCCTTCGCGAAGGCCGTTTCGGAACCGTCCGGCGCGACGGCCTTTTTGGGCGCGGCGGTGTAGAGGAAGAAGCCGGCGCGGGGGCGTTCGCAGGGGAACCCGGCGGCGCGCAACACGGGCAGCAGCCGGTCGAACCGCCGCGCGTATTTGGCGGCGATTTGGCGCGGGATGGAAACGTCGTCCAGCGCGGCGGCGGCGGCCTTCTGGATGGCGAGGAACTGGCCGGAGTCGGTGTTGTCCTTCACGTCGGCGTAGGCGCGCACCAGCCACGGAGCACCCGCGACAAACCCGATGCGCCAGCCGGTCATGTTGTGGCTCTTGGAAAGCGAATGCAGCTCGACCGCGACGTCCTTCGCGCCGGGAACGGAAAGGATGGATAGCGGCCGCCCGTCGTAGGGCAGCGCGGCATAGGCGGCGTCCTGGACGAGGACGAGGCGCCGCGCCTTGGCGAAGGCGACGGCCTTCTCGAAAAACGCGCGCGTGGCGGTGGCGCC
>JAISTY010000116.1 GCA_031272375.1 Opitutaceae bacterium
GTTCTATGCGTTCTCTGTGGTTAATTCGGTTCGGATTAGTGGTTGTTTAGTGTTTATGAGTGGTTAACCCGCCCTCCCAACATGGACTTCTTCGCCGCACAAGACCGCGCCCGCTCCAACACCACCCGCCTCCTCGTCCTCTACGCCCTCGCGCTGCTCGCCATCACCGCCTGCATCTACGCCGTCGCCGCCCTCCTCTTCCTCAACGACCACGCCGCCGACCTCCCCGACTACTGGGACCCGCATCTCTTCCTCATCACCTCCGCCGCAACCCTCGGCCTCATCGCCCTCGGCAGCTTGTTCAAATCCCTCCAGCTCCGCTCCGGCGGCGACGTCGTCGCCCAAAACCTCGGCGGACACCTCGTCCCCCAAAACACCACCGACCCCCAACAACGCCGCCTCCTCAACATCATCGAGGAAATGGCCCTCGCCGCCAACATCCCCGCCCCAAAAGTCTATCTCCTCGACGAACCCGGCATCAACGCCTTCGCCGCCGGCAACTCCCCCGCCGACGCCGCCGTTGGCATCACCCAGGGCGCCCTCGACACCCTCGACCGCGACGAACTCCAAGGCGTCATCGCCCACGAGTATTCCCACATCCTCAACGGCGACATGCGCCGCAACATCCGCTTGATAGGAATCCTCTTCGGCATCTTCCTCATCGCCCTGATCGGACGCCTCCTCCTCTCCGTCCGCCCCCGCGCCCGTTCCCGCAAGGACAACTCCGGCGCCGCCATCCTACTCCTCGGCCTCGCCCTCCTGCTCATCGGTTGCGTCGGACAATTCTTTGGCCACCTGATACAAGCGGCCATCTCGCGCCAGCGCGAATACCTGGCCGACGCCTCCGCCGTCCAATTCACGCGCAACCCCTCCGGCATCGCCGGCGCCCTTAAAAAAATCCGCGACCACGGCTCCAAAATCTCCAGCCCCCACGCCACCGAAACCAGCCACCTCTTCTTCGCCGACGCCATCGGCAGCCTCTTCGCGACGCACCCCCCGCTCAACAAACGCATCGCCGCCATCGAAGGCCGCGCCCACCCGCCGGAGCCGCCGGAGCTACCGCAACAGGCGTAGTTTTTATTACACAGAGATCACGAGAGGAATGGAGACCCCGGAGCTTTTTTGAACAGAAGTTAAAAAGATGAATTAAGACTGTTGAGTAATATCCTGATTGACATACTATTACATATTCTATAACAGACATAGTTTTTATTACACAGAGATCACGAGAGGAATGGAGACCCCGGAGCTTTTTGGAACAGAAGTTAAAAAGATGAATTAAGATTGTTTGGTAATATTCTGATTAACATGCTATTACACATTCTATAATCACAGATTGGAAAATCTTTGCATTAGCACCCTGAAAAACACCTTGCATCGCACCACCCCCTCTCCCTTCTTCCCGCCTACTGTTTCAAAAACAACCCCCTCCGTGCCCTCCGTCCCTCTCCGCGCTCTCTGTGTAATAATTCTCCCATGAACCTCCTCAAACTCCACGCTACCCTCGCCGCCCTCTGCGCCTCCGCGGCTCCCTCCCTCGCCGCCGACGTCATCGAACGCGACATCGTCATCTACGGCGACACCTCCGCCGCCGTCTCCGCCGCCATCCAAGCCGTCCGCATGGGCAAATCCACCGTCATCGTCGCCCCCTCCGACCGCATCGGCGGCCTCACCACCGGCGGCCTCGGCCAGACCGACATCGGCAACAAAACCGTCATCGGCGGCATCGCCCGTGAATTCTACCGCGCCGTCCGCGCCCATTACGACGCCCCCGACGCCTGGAAATGGCAGCGCCCCAAGGAATACAAGCCCTACAACCCCAACGAGGACGCCATGTGGAAATTCGAACCCTCCGCCGCCCTCAAAATCTTCAACACCTGGCTCGCCCGCGACAAAATCCAGGTCATCCCCAACGCCCGCCTCGACCGCTCCAAAAACGGCCTCTCCAAATCCGGCGCCCGCATCACCGCCTTCCGCGACGAATCCGGACGCGAATACCGCGGCAAAGTCTTCATTGACACCACCTACGAGGGCGACCTCATGGCCCTCGCCGGCGTCTCCTACACCGTCGGACGCGAGGCCGCCTCCCAATACAACGAAAACCTCAACGGCGTCCGCACCCTCCAGGCACGCTCCCACCAGTTCTTCCCCAACGTGGACCCCTACGTCAAAAAAGGCGTCCCCTCCTCCGGCCTCCTCCCCTTCATTGACCCCACAGGCCCCGGCGAAGAGGGCACCGCCGACAAACGCGTCCAGGCCTATTGCTTCCGCATGTGCCTCACCGACCACCCCGACAACCGCATCCCCTTCGCCAAACCCGACGGCTACCGCCCCGATTGGTATGAACTCCTCCTCCGCAACCTCGAAGCCGCCCCCGACACCGACACCGCCAAAAAATGGCTCTGGATCAACTCCCCCATGCCCAACCGCAAAACCGACACCAACAACCGCGGCGGCTTCTCCACCGACTTCATCGGCCAGAATTACGATTACCCCGAGGCCGACTACAAAACCCGCGAGCAAATCGCCGCCCGCCACCTCCTCTACCAGCAGGGCCTCATGTGGACCCTCGCCAACCACCCCCGCGTCCCCGCCGAAATCCGCGACTACGTCTCCCAATGGGGCCTCACAAAAGACGAGTTCACCGAGGGCAACGGCTGGCAGCGCCAACTCTACATCCGCGAAGCCCGCCGCATGGTCTCCGACCTCGTCATGACCCAGCACCACTGCCAAAGCGCCGAAACCGCCCCGGCCTCCATCGGCATGGCCGCCTACCAAATGGACTCCCACCACACCCAGCGCCACCTCGACCAATCCGGCCACGTCCGCAACGAGGGCGACGTCCAGGTCCGCGGCGGCCCACCCTACCCCATCGGCTACCACGCCATCATCCCTCGCGCATCCGAATGCGAAAACCTCGCCGTCCCCGTCTGCGTCTCCGCCTCCCACATCGCCTTCGGCTCCATCCGCATGGAACCCGTCTTCATGGTCTTCGGACAATCCGCCGCCACCGCCGCCGCCATCGCCATAGACGACAACGTCCCCCTCCAGCAGGTTGACTACCCGAAACTCCGCGCACGCCTCCTCGCCGACGGCCAAATCCTCGAACAACCCAAACCCGCCCCGCGACAACCCGCCGCCACCGCCTCCGAACTCGACACCGCCCTCGACGCCCTCAACGCCCGCGGCATCGTCACCTCCACCGCCTACTGGCGCAAAGCCGCCGTCCCCGGCGGCAAATGCTCCGGTGCCAACGTCGCCGTCATCCTCCTCAAGGCCGCCGCCCTCAAAAACCCCTCCATCACCTCCCTCGACGCCGCCTGCGACTTCCTCGCCGCCAACGGCGCCCTCGAACGCCCCGCCGACTGGAAAGCCCACGCCGTCAAAGGCAAATTCTGCCGCGGCGAAAGCGTCGCCAAAACCCTCGCCGCCCTCGAGAAATTCACCCGCTGACCACCACCCCGGCCGCCAGCGCCGCCCCCAGAAACACAAACGGCACCGCGAACCACCACCCGCGCCGCCACCCCAGCGCGTAGCCCGCCGCCGCCAGCGCCAGACACCCGCCCAGCGTCGCAAACCCCATCCAGTCCTCCCGGAACCGCGCCTCGAAAAACAACCCGGGCACCCCGCGGAAAAAACGCACCAGCCACTCCATCCCCGCCAGCACCAATGCCCCCGCATGGTTGAAAACCGACGCCACCCACCCCGCGTGCCCCCAAAACACCAACCCCAGCGTCATCGAGGCGAACCCCGCGAAAATCACCAATGACGCCAGCGGTATCAGCGCCAGGTTCGCGAAAAACGCCCCCGGCGCCAGCACCCCGAAAAACAAAACCCCGCTCGTCAGACTCACCAACGTCGCCGCCAGCCCCACCCCCGCCGCCTCCAAAAAACCGCGCCACACCGCGTCCGCCGCCTTGTGCCGCCACGTCCACGTCGCCTTCGGCAGCTTCCCGAACAACGCCCACCGCTCCTTCAGCCGCCTCCCCAGCGGCACCCCGAACAGCAGCAGCGACGCCACGATCCCGTAGCTCATCTGAAATCCCGCCGCGAACAACTGCATCGGCGAAAACACCAGCGCCCCCAACGCCGCCGCGCACAACCCCGACAACGCGCTCCCCGGCACGCGGAACACCCGCGCCGCCTGCGTCAGCGCCACCATCCAGAACGCCCGCACCGCGCTCGGCGCCCCGCCCGTCACTTCCACATACAGCCACAACGCCGCCAGCCCCGCGAAAAACGCCGCCTTCCGCGGCACCCGCGCCACCGCCAGCAGCAACTCCAACGCCACCCAGATCGCCGCCACATGCAGCCCGCTGATCGCGAACAAATGCATCGTCCCGCTCCTCATGAACAACTCCTTCTGCCCCCCGCTCAACTCGTGCTTCCGCCCCAGCAGCATCGCCCGGAAAATCCCCGTCAAATCCCCGCGCTTCCCCTCCACACCAACACCCAAAAACCCCGACAGCCGCTCCTGCCCCGCCTCGCAAAAACGCGCCCACCACCCGCCGCCGCGCACCACTTCCCTCACCCGCCCGCGCCCGATGCGGAAATGAATGCCTTCGTTGTTCAGAAATCCGTCGAACTCCCCCGCCCCCGCGCCTTCCGCCACCACCTCCAAAACCCCGGTCATCACCACAACACTCCCGCGCGCCGGCGCCTTGTCCCCCGCCGTCCTCCGGTCGAACGACACATGCACCCGCTGCCCCGCCAGCTCCGCCACCGGCGCGTCGCACTCCACAATCCGCCCCAATGCCGACACACTCCTCGCCCCCGCCGCCGCCGGAAACACCCGCGACAACTCCACCTTCGCCCGCGCCTCCCTCGGCGGCAGCTTGTCCCACTCCGGCAGCCGCGCCTGCCGCCACTCATACAACGCCAGCCCCCCCAACGCCATCGCCACCGCCGCGAACACCACCCCGAACCGCCTCCCGTTAAAAATCCCAAGACAACCCGCCGCCACCGCCACCGCCGCCACCCAACGGACATCCCAGCCCTTCGCCAGTCCCGCGTGCCCCGCTATCAACCCGCACACCAACGGCAGCAGCAACCACAGCAACGGCGCCCTCTTGTATTTCGCGGCCTCGGCGGACATGCCGCGCACAAAAAACCCCTCCCCCTCCCCGACTCCACCGCAAAATCACCAAATCCTTCCGCATCCCCTTTGCAGCCCTTGCGGTTGCCGCGGAACACAAAACATCCCCCGCAAAAAAAAAACACCGCCACAACCAAATTCTCCCAAACAACTTAAACCAAAACGCCAAAAAATCTCTTGGCAACCTGCCGCCACCCCGCAGCGTGCGTCTCCTGTATCGGCCTGTATCACCTTTCTTTGCCTATCCATGAAAATACCCAACCTCCTCCTCCTCGCGTTCCTCGCCGCCTTCGCCGCGCTCCCGGCCTCCGCCGCCACGTCCTTCAACGCCACCGAATCCGTCGTCGGTGACTTTGAAACCGATGGCACTTGGGACAAAG
>JAISTY010000205.1 GCA_031272375.1 Opitutaceae bacterium
GCTACAAGAACGGCAAGGGCAAGCGCGCCGGCCTGCAGCGCGGGAAGGTCGGCCCCCGCGCGCTCCCTCACAAACCACCAGGTCGAAACCGGCAGCGCGCAAAGCCCCGCAAGCCCCGCCATGGAAAAACTTCGGACAACCGCATACGCCGCGAGCCCCAGAAGCAGGACGGGGACCAGCGCGGCGGGACATAGCACAAGCCAGGCGCCAATCAGCGGCGCGACGCCCTTGCCCCCGCGAAAATTCAGGAAAAGCGGCCAGATGTGCCCAAGCACAACCGCGGCGGCGGCAAGCCCCACCGTGGTCTCGGGGGCGTTGAAAAGATGCCGCGCGGCGGCGACGCACACCGCGCCCTTGGCAAGATCAAGCGCGAGAACGGCCGCGAACCCGCCCGCCCCGAGCACCCTCCCGGCGTTCGTCGCCCCGGCGGAACCGGAACCGCTCGCGCGAATGTCGCCCCCCGTGCGGAGGCGGACGAGCCAGTAGCCCGGCGACAAGCCGCCGGCAAGATAGGCGGCGAAGACGATGACGGCCTGTGCGAGTTGCTGCATGAGCGCCGCGGACGGTGGTGATTTTGCGCCCCGCGACAAGCGGGGATTGCGGCGGAAGCGCGCGCCAACACGGCAACCGCCGCCTCCCCACCCGCGCTAAAAACTGTTCACCGCCGCGATGACCTCGTCCACCTGCGCGTCCGTCAGCTCCGGGAAAATCGGCAGGCTCACGCAGGTCGCGCACGCCTTCTCCGCGACGGGCAGGTCGCCCGCCTTCTGCCCCGACCCCTCGAAGCATTTCTGCAAATGCAGCGGCACCGGATAAATCAGATCCGTCCCCACGCCCCTCGCCGCGAGATGCTCGCGCAGCGCGTCGCGCCGCGGATGCCGCAGCGTGAACTGGTGGAAAACCCCCTCGCCGTCCTCCGTCCCGAGCACCGGTGGAACGGCGTCCGCCAGCCGTATCCCCGCGACATACCGCGCCGCTATCGCCCGCCGCCGCGCCGTCCACCCGGCCAGCAGCGGCAGCTTGACGTTCAGCACCGCCGCTTGGAACCCGTCCATGCGGAAGTTGAAACCCAGCGTCTCGTGGTAATACCGCCGGCCCGACCCGTGCGCCCGCATCAGCCGCGCCTTCGCGAACACCCCCTCGTCCCGCGACACGAACGCCCCGCCCTCCCCGCAGCCGCCAAGGTTCTTCGTCGGATAAAAACTGAACGTCCCCGCGTCCCCCAGCAACCCGACCGGCGTCCCCCGCCACCGCGCCCCGGCCGCCTGCGCGCAATCCTCGATCACAAACAGCCCGTGCCGCCGCGCCACCGCCAGCAGCCCTTCCATCCGCGCCGGCTGCCCGAACAGGTGCACCACCACGACCCCGCGCGTCCGCGGCGTCACCGCCGCCTCCAGCGCCGCCGGATCCAGGTTGAACGTCCCCTCCTCGATGTCCGCGAACACCGGCTTCGCCCCGACATAACGCGCCCCCCACGCCGACGAGATGAACGTGAACGCCGGCACCACCACCTCGTCCCCGGGTCCGAAGCCCGCCAGCGCGCACGCCGCGTGCAACGGCGACGTCCCGCTGTTCATCCCAAGCACGCGCGGATACCCCAGCGTCTCCCCAAACCGCCCCTCGAACTCCTCGACGTCCCTCCCCAGACAGAAACGCGTCGCGTCATACGTCGCCGCCAGCGCCGCCAGCGCCTGTTCGCGGATTGCCTTGTGCTGTATCGAGAGGTCGAGAAACGGAACTTTCATAACTGCCCCTCCCCCAACCCGGAAAATCCACCCTTGGCAACCCCGCTCGCTCCCGCCTCCCCGCCCGACACCGCCGCCACCCGCTTTCCTCAAATGTTTGAGAAAAACGCTTGACCGCGCCGCCGCCGCGCCCAGTCTGCCCGCCGTTCCACCCGCTCCGCCCATGCCTCCCTACCGGAAAGTGACGCAGAAGGACATCGCCCGGAAACTCGGCGTCTCCATCGCGCTCGTCTCGCGGGTCCTCTCCGGCACCGCCGGCAAAATCGGCATCGCCGCGGAAACCATCGAGGCCGTCCGCGCCGAGGCTCGCAACTCCCTCTACGTCCCCCAGGCCGGCGCCCTCGCCATGAAGGGCAAGAAAACCCGCACCCTCGGCATCGTCGTCCTCGACTTCCACGACCCTTTCTTCGCCGAAATCATCGCCGCCCTCCAGTCCGGCGCCCGCTCCCTCGACTACTCCCTCCTCCTCGTCGGCTTCATCAACCGCGTCCCCGACATGGCCGACCTCGCACCCCTGCGAAAACACGCCGTTGACGGCATCATCATCGCCGGCAGCCACGGCGACGCCTCCTGGCTCGCCGCCTTCGAGGGCCTCCCAGTCGCCCGCATCGGCCACGGCGGCCGCGCCGCCTTCTCCGTCTGCGTTGACGAGGCCGACGCCGCCGCCCGCGTCGCCGCCCACCTCGCCGGCCTCGGACGGAAAAACTTCCTCCACGCGGGCCGCGCCACCCCTGTCCACGCCCACCGCTGGAAACGCGCCGAGGCCGCCGCCCGCCGCGCGGGCTGCGCCATCACCCGCTCCCTCGCCGCCACGACGGACGACTTCGAGGCCGGCCTCGCCGCCGCCGGGGACGTCGTCCGCGCCAACGCCGACGCCGCCGTCTGCGCCTCCGACATGGTCGCGATGGGCGTCGTCAAGGGCCTCTCGCGCCTCGGCCGCAGGGTGCCGGAGGACTGCGCCGTCGCGGGCTTCGACGACATCCCGGCGGCGGGCCGCTACATCCCCTCCCTCACCTCCTTCCGGCAGCCGGCGGACGCCTTCGCGAAACGCGCCCTGGGCTTTTTCGCGTCGGGCGCGAAGGACGGCGGCAGGGTGTCGCTGCGCGGAACCCTCGTCGCCCGCGAAAGCACCCTCGGCGGGGGCGGGGAGGTTTTACCATGAGCAACCCAATCGGCACACGAAATAAGGCGGAGTGCGCCTTCGACATCGTCTCGCTCGGCGAGGTCATGCTGCGCCTCGACCCAGGCGAGGGCCGGACGCGGACCGCGCGCGCCTTCCGCGTCTGGGAGGGCGGCGGCGAATACAACGTCGCCCGCGGCCTCCGCCGCTGCTTCGGCCTCCGCGCCGCCCTCGTCACCGCCTTCGTTGACAACGAGGTCGGCCGCCTCCTCGAGGACCTCGTCCTGCGCGGCGGCGTGGACATGGGCTTCGTCAAATGGCTCCCCTTCGACGGCGTCGGCCGCGCCGCCCGCAACCCCCTCAACTTCACCGAGCGCGGCTTCGGCGTCCGTGGCGCCGTCGGCTGCTCCGACCGCGGCAACAGCGCCGCCGGCAAACTGCGCGCGGGCGACATTGACTGGGACGCCCTCCTCGGCGCGCGCGGCGCCCGCTGGCTCCACACCGGCGGCATCTACGCCGCCCTCTCCGACACCGCCCCCGATGTCATCCTCGAGGCCGTGCGCGCCGCGCGCCGCCACGGGACCATCGTCTCCTACGACCTCAATTACCGCCCTTCCCTCTGGAAGGCCTTCGGCGGCCTTGAACGCGCCCGCGAGGTCAACCGCGCCATCGCCCCACACGTGGACGTCATGCTCGGCAACGAGGAGGACTTCACCGCCTGCCTCGGCTTCGAGGTCGCCGGCCTCGACCCCGCCCTCTCCAACCCCGACGCCGCCTCCTTCCGCCGCATGATCGAAAAGGTCGCCGCCGCCTACCCCAACCTGCGCGCCGTCGCCACCACCCTGCGCGGCGTGAAAAGCGCCTCCGTCAACGACTGGTCCGCCGTCGCCTGGGTGGACGGCCGCTTCTGCGAAAGCCGCCGCTACGAGGCCCTCGCCGTCCTCGACCGCGTCGGCGGCGGCGACAGCTTCGCCTCCGGCTTCATCTACGGCCTCCTGGAAAACGGCGACCCGCAGCTCGCCGTGGACTACGGCGCCGCCCACGGCGCCCTCGCCATGACAACCCCCGGCGACACCAGCATGGCGTCGCTCGCCGAGGTCGCCGCCCTCGCTAACGGCGGCAACGCGCGCATCGCCCGCTGACCCGGAAACTTTCCCCATGCGAAACGAAATCGAACGCAGAAAACTCGTCGCCGTGGTCACCCTCCCCGGCGCGGACTCCGCCCTCCCGGTCGCCAACGCCCTCCTCGCCGGCGGCGTCACCGCGATCGAGCTGACCTTGCGCACCCCCGCGGCCCTCGAAGGCATCGCCAGAATCCGCGCCGCCCTCCCCGGCATGCTCGTCGGCGCCGGCACCGTGCTGACGCCCGCGCAGGTGGAGGCGGCGAAGGCCGCCGGCGCCCGCTTCTGCGTGGCTCCGGGCGCGAACCCCCGCACCCTCGCGGCGGCTCGCGCCGCGGGCGTCTTCTTCGCCCCCGGCGTTTTCACCCCATCGGACATCGAGACCGCCCTGGAAGCCGGCTGCTCCCTCCTGAAATACTTTCCGGCGGCGTCGCTCGGCCTCGCCCACCTGCGCGCGATGGCCGCGCCCTACCGCCACCTCGGCGTCCGCTTCATGCCCACGGGCGGCGTCAGCCAGTCCAACCTCGCCGCGACCCTCGCGGAACCGCTCGTGGCGGCCGTCGGCGGCTCCTGGCTCGCAACCCCGGATCTCATCAAGGCGGGCGACTTCGCCGCCATCCGCGAACGCGCCCGCGCCGCGGCGGTCGCCCTCCGCGACGCTCACGAAGGGGGGACGCCATGAGCGCCTTCATCACGGAGGACTTCCTCCTCGGCAACGCCTCCGCGCGCCGCCTCTTCGACGCCGTCCGCGATCTGCCCATCGTTGACTTCCACAGCCACCTCGACGCCCGCGACATCGCGGAGGACCGCCACTGGGAAAACATCTCCCAGCTCTGGCTCGCGGGCGACCACTACAAATGGCGCGCCATGCGCTGGAACGGCGTCCCCGAGACCTTCTGCGCGGGCAACGGGGACGACCGCGAAAAGTTCCGCAGGTTCGCCGCCACAATGCCGCGCCTCCTCCGCAACCCCCTCTACCACTGGTGCCACCTCGAACTCGCCCGCTACCTCGGCGTGGACGACCTCCTTCTCGGCCCGGACACCGAGGCGGAAATCTGGGAACGCTCCCGCGCCGCCCTCGCCAACGGCCTCGGCGCCCGCGCCTGCCTCCGCATAAGCAACGTCGAAATCGTCTGCACCACCGACGACCCCGCGGACGACCTCGCCTGGCACCGCGCCTGCGCCGCCGACTCCTCCCTCGCCACACGCGTCTTCCCCACCTTCCGCCCCGACCGCGCCCGCGACTTCGCGAACCCGCCCCGCCTCGCCGCCTACCTCCGCCGCCTCTCCGCCGCCTCCGGCGTCACTGTCAACTGCTACGCCGCCCTCCTCTCCGCCCTCAAACAACGCCACGACTTCTTCCACGCGGCGGGTTGTCGCGCCTCCGACCATGGCATCCCGACCGTCTGGCACGCCCCCGCCTCGGAACTGCAACTCGAACGCGCCTTCCAGAACGCCCTCTCCGGCTCCCTCTCCGAGGGCGAGTTCGCCGCCCTCCAGACCGGCGTCCTCCTCGAATGCGCCCGCATGGACTTCGACAGCGGCTGGACGCGCCAGCTCCACATCGGCCCCGCGCGCGACACCAACTCCCGCGCCCTCGCCGCCCTCGGCCCCGACACCGGCTTCGACTCCATCGGCTCGGCGGACTACATCGCCCCGCTCGCCCGCCACCTCGACGCCCTCGACTCGGAGGGCCGCCTCGGCCGCACCATCCTTTACAACATCCACCCGCGCGACACCGAGGCCCTCGCCGCCCTCGCCGGCAGCTTCCAGGACGCCCTCTGCCCCGGCAAAATCCAGCTCGGCGCCGCGTGGTGGTTCCTCGACCAGCTCGACGGAATGCGACGGCAGCTTGAGGCCGTCTCCGCCCTCGGCTCCCTCCCCAACTTCGTCGGCATGCTCACCGACTCCCGCTCCTTCCTCTCCTTCTCGCGCCACGAGTATTTCCGCCGCCTCCTCTGCGGCCTCCTCGGTCGGGAAATGGAGGACGGTCTCCTCCCCGGCAACCTGCCGCTCGTCGCCGCCGCCGCGCGCGACATCTCCTATTTCAACCCGAAAAACTTCTTCCGCTTCCCGGAACGCGGCGCGTTTTTCCAATCCTGAAAACCCATCCGCCCTCCCCATGAACCTCGCCGCCCGCCCCTCCTCCCGAATGACCAACGCCCGCTGGGGCGTCTGCGCCCTCCTCTTCGCCGCCACCACCGTCAACTACCTCGACCGCCAGGTCCTCTCCCTCACCTGGAAGGATTTCATCGCCCCGGAATTCCACTGGACCAACGCCGACTACGGCAACGTCACCGCCCTCTTCACCGCCTTCTACGCCATCGGCGGCGCCTTCGCCGGACGCCTCGTGGACCGCCTCGGCACCCGCAACGGCTTCCTCCTCGCCATCGGCGTCTGGTCCCTCGCCGCCTGCGCCCACGCCCTCTGCGGCATCGCCACCGCCGGCGTCGTCGCCGGCAAATGGCTCGTCGGCTTCGCCGAGGCAAGGCGCGTCCTCGCCGCGACGGACAACATCGCCCTCCTCGCCTCCGCCAGCGTCACCCTCTTCGTCATCGCCCGCGTCGCCCTCGCACTCGGCGAGGCCGGCAACTTCCCCGCCGCAATCAAGGCCACCGCAGAGTATTTCCCGAAAAAGGACCGCGCCTTCGCCACCAGCATCTTCAACTCCGGCACCACCATCGGCGCCCTCGTCTCGCCCCTCGCCATCCCCGCGATGGCCGCCGCCTGGGGCTGGGAGACCGCCTTCATCGCCGTCGGCGCCCTCGGCTTCGTCTGGATGGGCTTCTGGCTCGCCCTCTACAAAAAACCCTGGGCCAACCCACGCGTGAACGCCGCCGAACTCGCCTACCTTTCCCAGGACAACGACGGCGGCGACCGCGCCGTCCGCGAACCCCCCGTCTCCTTCTGGCGCTGCATCCGCCACCGCCAGGCCTGGGCCTTCGGCATCGGCAAGGCCATGACCGACGGCGTCTGGTGGTTCTACATGTTCTGGACCCCCGCCTACCTCAGCTCCGTCCACGGCGTGAAATCCTCCGACCCGACCGGCATGGCCGCCATCTTCACCGTCTACGCGATCACCATGCTCTCCATCATCGGCGGCTGGCTCCCCGGCTGGTTCGTCGAAAAACGCGGCATGGAGCCGCACGCCGGCCGCATGCGCGCCATGCTCCTCTTCGCCTTCTTCCCCCTCCTCGCCCTCCTCGCCCAGCCTCTCGGCGAAATCTCCCTCTGGTTCCCGGTCGTCATCATCGGCATCGCCGCCGCCGCCCACCAGTCCTGGTCCGCCAACATCTTCTCCACCGTCGGCGACATGTTCCCCCGACGGGCCATCGCGACCATCACCGGCTTCGGCGGCCTCGTCAGCGGCCTCGGCGCCTTCTCCATCAACAAAGGCTCCGGCCTCCTCTTCGACTACTCCCAGAAACACTGGTCCACCCTCGACGGACGCCCCCTCCTCGATGTCCACCCCGGCGCCGCCGCCTCCGGCTCCGACCTCGCCGCCTTCCTCGCCGCACGCTCCGCCGAACTCGGCGCCGGCGCCCCCTTCGCCAGCCTCGACGCCTGGCTCCGCGCCCTCGCCAAAACCGGCGCCGCCGTCACCAACGGCATCAACTCCGGCTACATGATCATCTTCTCCGTCTGCGGCGTCGCCTACCTCGCCGCCTGGCTCGTCATGCGCCTCCTCGTCCCGCGCCACGCCCCCGTCACCAATCTCTGAAAAAATCCTCCGCCCAACATGCCCTCTCCCTTCGACATCTCCGGCAGGGTCGTCGCCGTCACCGGCGCCACCGGCGTCCTCGCCGGCTCCCTTGCCCGCCACCTCGCCGCCCAGGGCGCCCTCGTCGCCCTCCTCGGACGCGACCCCGCCAAACTCGACGCCGCCCTCGCCGCCTTCCCGCCCGGACAAGCCGCCGCCTTCGCCTGCGACGTCCTCGACCGCCCCTCCCTCGAACGCGCCCGCGACACCCTCGCCGCCCGCTTCGGCCGCCTCGACGCCCTCGTCAACGGCGCCGGCGGCAACCTCCCCGGCGCCATCGTCCCCCCCGACGGCAGCTTCTTCGACCTCGACCCCGCCCAATGGCAGAGCGTCCTCAACCTCAACCTCGGCGGCACCCTCCTCCCCACCCTCGTCCTCGGCGCCCTCTTTGAAAAACCGCGCCGCGGCTCCATTCTTAACTTCTCCTCCATGGCCGCCGGCCCCGCCATCACACGCGTCCTCGGCTACTCCAACGCCAAGGCCGGCGTGGACAACCTCACCCGCTGGCTCGCCGTCGAGTTCGCCAGAAAAATCGGCCCCGACGTCCGCGTGAACGCCCTCGCCCCCGGCTTCTTCATCAGCGCCCAAA
>JAISTY010000213.1 GCA_031272375.1 Opitutaceae bacterium
CGCGCACGTCCTCAAAATCGAAAATCCGCCCGACTGGATCAACCTTGGTCGCGGCAGCGACGTCACCATCCGCGAGCTCACCGAGACCGTCGCCGAAGTCGTCGGCTACACCGGGAAAATCACCTGGGACGCCACCAAGCCCGACGGCACGCCGCGCAAGCTCCTCGACGTTTCACGCCTCGACGCCCTTGGGTGGAAGCCGCGCCTGACGCTCCGCGAGGGCATCGCGCAAACCTACCAAAGTTTCCTCGCCGAACTCGCCGCCGGCACCCTCCGCGGCTGACAAGCCGCCGCCGGGATCGCGCGGGGATTGCGGGGCGTGCGCGGGCCAGCTCGCCGCTTGACGCCGCGGCTTCCGGGCGGTGCCCTCGCGAACCATGTTAAAAGCCGGTATCGTCGGACTGCCAAACGTCGGAAAATCCACCCTCTTCAACGCGCTCACCCGCTCGCGCAAGGCGGAGGCGGCGAATTATCCGTTCTGCACGATAGACCCCAACGTGGGCGTCGTCACCGTGCCCGACGCGCGGCTCGGCGTGCTGCAAAAAATCGCGAAAACCGGCGTCGTCATCCCGGCGGCGGTCGAGTTTGTGGACATCGCCGGCCTCGTGAAAGGCGCGAGCAAGGGCGAGGGGCTGGGCAACCAGTTCCTGTCGAACATCCGCGAGGTGGACGCCATCGTGCACGTTGTCCGCTGCTTCGAGAACGCCGACATTTTGCACACGATGGGCAGCGTGGATCCGGTGCGGGACATCGAGGTCATCACGACGGAGCTGATACTGGCGGATCTGGCGTCGGTGACGTCGCGGATTGAGAAGACGCAGAAGAAGGCGAAGAGCGGGGACAAGGAGGCGCAGGCGGAGCTGGCGTTGTTGCAACGGCTCGAGCCGCACCTGAACGCGAACCGGCCCGCGAACATTCTGCCGGTCAACGAGGAGGAGGCGCGGTTGATGAGGCTGTTCCAATTGCTCAGCGGCAAGCCGGTGATTTACGCGTGCAACGTGGCCGAGGGCGACCTGGCTGCGGTCAACGAGAACCCGTTTGTGAAGTCGGTGGCGGCGTTTGTGGGCGAGCACCACGACGCGGCGTTCGCGCCGATCAGCGCGCAAATCGAGGCGGAGCTGGTCGAGCTGCCGCCGGAGGAGGCGGCGGCGTTCCTGCGGGATCTGGGCGTGGAGGACTCCGGCGTGTCGGCGCTCATCAAGGCGACTTACGAACTGCTGGGGTTGCGGACGTATTTCACGGCGGGCGAGAAGGAGGTGCGCGCGTGGACGATCCGGAAGGGCTGGAAGGCGCCGCAGGCGGCGGGGGTCATCCACACGGATTTCGAGAAGGGCTTCATCAAGGCGGAGGTGGTGTCCTACGAGGATCTGGCGCGGCTGGGGAGTGTGGCGGCGGCGCGCGAGGCCGGAAAATACCGGCTGGAGGGCAAGGATTACGTTTTCCAGGACGGCGACGTGGCGCTGTTCCGTTTCAATGTGTGAGGCGCGCGCGGGCGGGTCGCGTCAGGGGGCGAATTCGAGGGCGAAGAGGGACGCGTTCCGCAGGTGGATGGCGAGGGTGAAGGGATGCCCGGGAAGCCGGCTGACGGCGCCGCCCGACCAGCGGAGCGGAGCGGCGGTGGCGTCGCCGGAGAAACGGGCTGCGTCGGGGCCGGAGTAGCCGGGCAGGGGGCTGCCGCCGGCGTCGCGGACTTCGACGCGGATTTCGCCGGCGGCGGCGAGGGCGTTGAGGGCGAGGGTTTGCCCCGGCGCGGAGAGGGGTTTGGTCAGGACGGTGGCGGTCCTGTTTTCCGGGGAGAGCGAGGCCCAGCGATCCCTGCGGTAGCGGAAGAGGGCGGGGGTGGAACGCTCGCCGCGGGTGGCGTTCAGGAGGGCGTCCCAGGAGCCATACCACTTCCAGATCGGGGAGGAGGGGAGACCGTCGGGGCCGGCCATGCGGCCTCCGTAGCGGGTCCGGTAGATGTCGTCGGGGATGGTGGAGCGGTCGGCGACGGGGGCGGCGACGAGGGCCATGAAGTGGAGGGCGTCAACGCCGTGCATGGTTTCGTAATAGTGATCGCCGAAGGCCATGCGGCGGCGGTTGGCGGTGGGGCGGGAGAAGCCGAAGTTCCATTCGCCGGGGGCGCCGTTTTTGAGAAAGGGGTTGCCGGGATCCACGCGGCGCCAGAGGACGCCGTCGCGGCTGCAAACCAGCTCGGTGGAGATTTGCTGGAGGCGGGCGTCGTAGATCTGGAGGTAGGCCATTTCGAGGGCGCCGTTCTCCTCGCGCCAGACGCGCATGTCGTAGTGCTGGAGAAAGGGGGAGTCGCCGGGGCCGGGCGGGGCGAAGGCCGCGGGCGTCCAATGGATGCCGTCGTCGCTGCTCCACGTGACCTGTATCCGGGCGGAGAAGAGGTTGTCGTAATGGACGCGGAAGGGGGCGTGGCGGGGGACGCGGCGGGTCTGCCAGAAGCGGAGGGTTTTGCCGTCGGCGGAGAGGAGCGGGCGGCCGAAGTTGTCGTTGACCGACGACCAGTCGTTTTTTTCGGGGACGCCGTTTTTGTTGGAGGGAATTTCCGTGACGGGGTTTTTGAGGACGAGGCGGAGGCCGGGGGTTTTGTCCCAGACGGAGACCACGCGGCGTCCTGGAACCTTGAAGCCGGCCCAGTCGAGGGTCTCGTGCAGGAGGCCGGTGTAATAGACGCGGACTTGCGCGATGTCGGGCGGGCCGTCGAGGGCGGGGTCGTGGGGGCGGCAGACGGCACCGGGCGGAAGGGGCGGCGCGGAGAGGTGGAGGGGGGAGTTGGCGAAGGTGGCGCCGGGGTGGGGCGGCGCGGGCTTTTTGACCGGCTCCCAGTCCCGTAGGTCGGCGCTTTTGAGCCAGTAGCGGGTGGTTTGGGCGTTCGCCATGTCGTTGCCGCGCGAGGCGCGCGCGGCGGTGACGCGGACGTTCATGGCGCCGTCGGCGTCAACGTGGAAGTCGCTGATAGTGTTCCTGGGGAAACGGGCGAGGTCGGGGTGGTTTTTCCAGGGGACGACGGGGAACAGCTCGGGCGGGTGGACGCGGCGGACGGTTCCGGCGCGGGAGGCGAGGAGCCAGTCGTCGAGGAACAACAGGCGCGTGCCGCGGACATCGCGGGGATTTTCCGGCGGGGGCGGTTCGGGGAGGGTTTGCTTGATGAGGGTGCGGACGAGCGGACGGGCGGCGGTGGCGCCGGGGGCGGGGATTTCGCGGATGCGGGTCCTGTATTGGCCGTCGGGCCTGCCGGCGATGCGGACGACGTGCTCCGCGCGCGGCGCGCCGGCGGCGAGCGTGACGCGCGCGGGCGGCGCGGGGACGCGGCGGGTGGTTTCCTCCGCGAAGGAGATTTCCAACGCGAGGGGTGCGGCGGGGCTTTTGTTTTCAAGGACGAGGACGGCCTCGCCGAGGTTAAGGTGGATGGGGAGGGAAAACTCGGCGGCGAGGCGGTCGGAGAGGGAGGCTGCCTTGGGTTTTCCCTTTTCAACTTCGACGCGGAATTCGGCGTCAAGGCGTTCGGGGAGAGAGGGCGCGGCCTGGGGAAAGAGCGGCAGCGCTGGGAGGAGGAGGGCGTGGAGGACGGCTTTCATCGGGGGACGGGGAAACGCGGGCGGGTTTTCGGGGCGCGCGGAAGTCAGGCCGTGTCGTAGCCCAGCCACGGGCCGAGCCAGCGTTCGGCCTCCGCCACGCTCCAGCCCTTTCGCGCGGCGTAGTCCTCCAGCTGGTCGCGGCCGATTTTGCCGACGCCGAAGTATTTCGCCTCCGGCGCGTTGAAATACCAGCCGGCCACGCTGCTCGCGGGCGACATGGCGCAGGTTTCCGTCAGGCTCGCACCCGTTGCCGCCGTCGCGTCCAGCAAGGCGAACAGATCCCGTTTCGCGGTGTGGTCCGGGCAGGCCGGGTAGCCCGGCGCGGGGCGGATGCCGCGGTGCTTTTCGCGCGACAAGCCGCCGCCGTCCGCCTCCGTCCGCCCGAAGCCGCAAAAATCCCGCGCCCGCTTGTGGAACAGCGCGGCCAGCGCCTCCGCGACGCGGTCGCCCAGCGTCCGCGCCAGGATCGCCCGGTAGTCGTCGCCCTCCGCCTTGAGGCGCGCGGCCAGCGTCTCGACGCCGGCGCCCGCGGTGACGACGAAGCCGCCCACGAAATCCCGCCGCCCGGAGGCGCGCGGCGCGACGTAGTCGGCAAGGCAGTGGTTCCGATGTCCGGCGGGCTTTTCCATTTGCTGCCGCAGGCAATGGATTTTCACCGGCGGGTTGCGGCCGGCATCGAGGACGATGTCGTCGCCCTCGGCGTTCGCCGGCCAGAAACCGAGCGCGGCGCGGGGCGTGAAAAGTTCCTCGCGCCCGATCCGCGCCAGCAGCTCCTGGGCGTCCGCGAACAGCCGCTCCGCCTCGGTTCCGGTTTTCGCGTCCTTGAAAATGTCGGGATAGCGTCCGGTCAGCTCCCAGGCGGAGAAGAACGGCGTCCAGTCAATGAACGGAATCACTTCGGCGAGCGGCACCTTGTCGAAGACGCGGACGCCCGTGAACTCCGGTTCCGCGATGTCCGCCCGCGTCCAGTCAACGCGCTCCGCGTTCGTCCGCGCCTTGGCGAGCGGCAGCAATTTCCGCGCGGCCTGCCGCGCCCCGAACTCCCCGCGCAGCCGCGCCTGCCCCGCCGCGTTTTCCGCGAGAAACCGCTCCCTGCCGTCCGACAGCAGCGCGCCGGCGACGCCCGCGACCCGCGAGGCGTCGAGCACGTGGACGACGCCGCCCGCGTATTCCGGCGCGATTTTCACCGCCGTGTGGATCGCGCTCGTCGTCGCCCCGCCGATGAGCAGGGGTGTTGAGAAACCCTCCCGCGCCAGCTCCCGCGCCACGTGGACCATCTCGTCGAGCGACGGTGTTATCAGGCCCGAAAGCCCGATGAGATCGGCGCCGAGCCGCCGCGCCTCCGAGAGGATTTTCGCGCAGGGCGTCATGACGCCGAGGTCGTGAACCTCGTAGCCGTTGCAGGCCAGCACGACGCCCGCGATGTTTTTGCCGATGTCGTGGACGTCGCCCTTCACCGTGGCGAGGACGACGCGTCCGCGGGAGGCGGCGGCGCCCCGCCGCTCCGCCTCCATCAACGGCTCCAGGAGGGCGACGGCGCGCTTCATCACGCGGGCGCTTTTCACGACCTGGGGCAGGAACAGTTTGCCGGCGCCGAACAAGTCGCCGACGGCGCGCATCCCGTCCATCAGCGGCCCCTCGATGATTTCAAGGGGGCGCAGGGTTTTCAGCGCCTCCGCCGTGTCGGCCTCGACGAAGGCGTCCGCGCCCCGCGTCAGGGCGGTCGCGAGGCGTTTTCCGACGGGTTCGTCGCGCCAGGTTTCCCTCGCGGCGGCTTGTCGCGCCGCGCCCGCGCCGTCCGCGGCGGCGGCTTGTCGCGCCTTGAGATCCCCGGCCAGCGCGACGAGGCGCTCGGTGGCGTCGGGGCGGCGGTTGAGGAGCACGTCCTCCACGCGGTCGCGCAGCTCCGGTTCGATGGCCTCATAACGCCCCAGCATTCCCGCGTTGACGATCGCCATGTCCAGTCCGGCGCGGATGGCGTGGTGGAGGAAGACGGTGTGGAGGGCCTCGCGGACGGGGTTGTTGCCCCGGAAGGCGAAGGAGACGTTGGAGATGCCGCCCGAGACGCGCGCGCCCGGCAGGGTTGCCTTGATAATCCGCGTCGCCTCGAAGAAATCCACGGCGTAGTCCGCGTGCTCCTCCATGCCGGTGGCGACGGTGAGAACGTTCGGGTCGAAGAGGATGTCGTCGGGCGCGAGGCCGGCGCGCTCCGTGAGGAGTTTGTAGGCGCGGGAGCAGATGCGCACCTTGTCGGCTTTCGTGACGGCCTGGCCCTGCTCGTCGAAGGCCATGACAACCGCCGCGGCGCCGTAGCGCCGCAGCAGCCGCGCGCGCCGCAGGAACTCCGCCTCGCCGTCCTTCAGCGAGATCGAGTTCACGACGCCCCTGCCCTGGAGGCAGCGGAGGCCGGCCTCAATGACGGACCACCTGGACGAGTCGATCATGACGGGCACGCGGGCAATGTCCGGCTCGGACGCGACGAGGTTGAGGAAGCGCGTCATCGCCGCCTCGCCGTCCACGAGGGCCTCATCAACGTTGACATCAATGATGGAGGCGCCGCCGGCGACCTGCTGGCGGGCGATTTCGAGCGCGGCGCCCCAGTCGCCCGACCGGATGGCGCGGGCGAATTTCGGCGAGCCGGTGATGTTGGCGCGCTCGCCGACGACAATGAAACCCGATGCGTTTTTGCTCATGGAGAATGCGGAGGAACCGTCCTTGGAGAACGGCGCCACAATTCCGCCCGTCGCCGCGCTTGCAACCCCAAGCCCCGACAAATCCCCGCCCGCCGATGCGTTGCCGGGCCGCCGTCAGCCGCGCGTCTGCCCGTCGCCGAGGATCTGGTATTTATAGGTGCAGAGTTCGGGCAGCCCCATCGGGCCGCGGGCGTGCAGGCGGTCCGTGCTGATGCCGATCTCGGCGCCGAAGCCGAACTCGAAGCCGTCGCTGAAGCGCGTGCTGGCGTTCCAGAACACGCAGGCGCTGTCCACGCCGGCCAGGAACCGCGCGGCGGTGTCCGCGTTGGAGGTGACGATGGCGTCGCTGTGACCGGAGCCGTCGCGGTTGATGACGGCAACGGCCTCGTCGAGGCCCGCGACGACGCGGATGTTGAGGTCGAGGGAGAGGTATTCGGCGGTGTTGTCGGCCTTGCGGGCGGGGGTGAAGGGGAGGCTGTTTTCGCGGAGGATGGCGGCGGCTTGTCCGGCGGCGTGGAGGGTGACGTTTTTGGCGAGGAGGGCGCGGGCGAGGCCGGGGAGGAGTTTTTGGGCGGCGGGGGCGTCAACGAGCAGTTGTTCGAGGGCGTTGCAGACGCCCGTGCGCTGGGTTTTCGCGTTGACGAGGATTTTCTCGGCGAGGGCGGGGTCGGCGTCGCGGTCAACGAAGAGGAAACAGACGCCGTTGTAGTGCTTGATGACCGGGATGGTGGAGGTTTTGGCGACGAAGCGGATGAGGGACTCGCCGCCGCGGGGGATGACGCAGTGGACGAGGCTGTTGAGCTTGAGGAGGGTTTTGAGGGCGGCGCGGTCGGTGGTGGGGATGAGCTGGGCGGCGTCGGCGGGCAGGCCGGCGGCGGCGAGCGCGCCGGCGATGAGTTTCGCAAGGGCGGTGTTGGTGTTGAAGATCTCCCTGCCGCCGCGGAGGATGGAGGCGTTGCCGGACTTCAGGCAGAGGACGGCGCAGTCAACGGTGACGTTGGGGCGGGCCTCGTAGATGATGGCGATGACGCCGATGGGGACGCGGATTTTGCGGATGACGAGGCCGTTGGGGCGCGCGGTTTCGGAGAGGACGTCGCCGACGGGGTCGGGCAGGGCGGCGACCTGGCGGACGGACTCGGCGAGGTGGGCGAGGCGCTCGGGGTTGAGGGTGAGGCGGTCAATTTGCGCGGGTGTGAGGGCGTTGTCCCTCGCGGCGGCGAGGTCGAGGGCGTTGGCGGCGAGGATGGCGCCGGTGTTTTCGGGGGCCTCGAGCCGGCGGGCGAGGTCGAGGAGCGCGGCGTTCTTTTGGGCGGCGGGGGCGTTGGCGAGAACGAGGGAGGCGGCGCGGGCGCGCCGGGCGATGCGGGTGACGGTCGCGGCGAGGGAGGGAACCTTGGTGTTGTCGGCGGTGGTGCTCATGGGAGGAAAATCGGCGGCAGCTTGCCGGGCGGCGGCGGCTTGGCGAGCGGCAAGCCGCCGTCCGGCGTTTTTTCATCCCGCGCGGAAATCCCGCGCGAAGCCGCACATTAGCCTTCCCCCTTTCCCGCATCGTCCCCATTTCAACGGCAAAGATCCCGGCGCCCGTCGCAAGCCCCCGCCGGCAAACAGAACCAACATGCTCAAGAAACTTTTCAAAAAACTCCGCGGCTCCCTTTCCGCGAAACCGGCGTCCGCAAAAGCCGCGAAACCGGCGTCCAAGCCCGCCCCGCAACCTTCCCGGAAGCCCGCCGCCGGACGGCGCGGCGCCTCCGAGCGCCCCTCCCATGGCGACCGCGCCGGCGGCGGCTTGTCCCGCCGCGACGCCCGCGGTCACGACGCCCGCCAGCGGCGGGGCGGACGGCGCGACGGCGGCGGGCGCCCTCCCGCCCGCGGAGCCGGCTTCGAGCTGCCCGCGCGCGCCTCCGTCAAGCCCGCCGCGCCCGTGGAGATTCCCCCGCAGGACACCCCGTTTTCCCGGCTTGGGCTTTCCGATCCGCTCGCCTTCGCGGTCTCCGAGATGGGCTACACCGCCCCCACGCCCATCCAGGAGAAGGCCATCCCCGTCGTCCTGTCGGGGCGCGATGTCACCGGCTCCGCGCAGACCGGCACCGGCAAGACGGCCGCGTTCGCCCTGCCCATCCTCCAGCGTCTTGGGGCGCATGGGCGGCTCCGCTGCCTCATCCTCGAGCCGACGCGCGAGCTGGCCATCCAGGTCGAGGAGGCGTTCCAGAATTTCGCCCGGCACACCGACCTTGCCGCCACCGTCGTCTATGGCGGCGTCGGCTACGGCCGGCAGCGCGAGGAGCTTGCGAGGGGCGTGGACGTCCTCGCGGCGACGCCGGGGCGCCTGCTCGACCACATCGAGCAGGGCACGGTCAGCCTTTCCGGCATCGAAATCCTCGTCCTCGACGAGGTGGATCACATGCTCGACATCGGCTTTCTGCCGGACGTCCGGCGCATCGTCGGGCTTTGCCCCAAGAATCGCCAGACGCTCTTCTTCACGGCGACGCTTCCGCCCGAGCTTGTGCAGCTCTCCAGCTGGGCGCTGCGCGACCCCGTTGACATCCGCATCGCCGCCAACCGAGCCCCCGCCGAGACCGTCTCGCACGCGTTCTATCCGGTTGTTGACCGCCAGAAATTCGACCTTCTCCTCGAAGTGCTCCGCCGCACGGACTTCAAGTCCGTCATCATTTTCACGCGGACGAAAATGGGCGCCGACCGCATCGCCCGCCGGCTGCTGAAGGAGAACCACAGCGTCGGCGTCATCCATTCCGACCGCAACCAGCGCGAGCGCGTCGAGGCGCTCGAGGGCTTCCGCTCCGGCAGGTTCGAGATCCTTGTGGCCACGGACATCGCCGCGCGCGGCCTCGACATCGCCGGCGTCTCGCACGTCATCAACTACAACGTTCCCGAAAACCCGGAGGACTACGTCCACCGCATCGGGCGCACGGGGCGGGCGCGGATGACGGGCGACGCCTTCACGCTTGTCGCGGAGGACGAGGCGCGCGACGCCCGCTCCATCGAGCGGTTCATCGGCGCGGAGGTTGAGCGCAAGAAGCTCGACGGCTTCCCCTACATTTACTCGGCGGTTTTCGACGAGGCGCAGCAGACCGCCGCGGCGCCGAAGCCGGTCAACCGCCTTGTCCGCGGCTCCCGTTGAGCGGGCGGGCGGACGCCGGGAGGCGGGGGCGTTTCCGCTTTTCTTCCGGCGGAACGGCGGCAGCTTGTCGCGCGTGGCTGTCATGGTGACATTGTTTCTGGTCGGGGCCGCGCTGCTCGGGGCGGAGGTTTTCGTGCCGGGCGGGGTTCTCGGCGCGCTCGGCGGGCTGGCGATGCTGGCGGGGTGCGCGCTGGCGTTCGCGAATTTCGGCGCCGGCGGCGGTTTGCTGGCCGTGGGCGCTGGCTGCGCGCTGATCGGGCTGGTGCTGGCGGCGGAGTTCGTGTGGCTGCCCAGAACGCGCGCGGGCAAAAAACTCCTCCTGACAGCCGAGGTCTCCGGCGCGGTCCGGGAGGCGCCGGACGCCTCCGTCGTGGGGCGCGAGGCGGTCGCGCTGACCGCGCTGGCGCCGGGCGGCTACGTTCTGGTGGACGGGAAACGCCACGAGGCGGTCTCGCAGTCCGGGTTCGTCGGGGAGGGCGGGCGGCTGCGGGTCGTCGCCGCCGACAATTTCCGTCTCGTCGTGCGGCGTCCCTGACCCTCAACCTTTCCCATCATGCAAACCGCAAGTCTTGTCCTTCTCGCCGTCGTCGGCGTCGTCGCGCTCGTGGTGGCGGGCGTCGTGTTCTCGTTTTTCAGCGTCTGGCTGCGCGCGCTGCTCGCCGGCGCCCGCGTGAGCTTCGCCAACCTCGTCGCCATGCGCCTGCGCCGCGTCCCCTACGGCATGGTCGTTGACGCCCGCATCACCGCGAAAAAGGCCGGCATCGAAATCAGCGCCGACGCCCTTGAGGCCCACTTCCTCGCCGGCGGCAACGTTGTCCCGACCGTCCAGGCCCTCATCGCCGCCGAGAAGGCCGGCATCGCCCTCGACTGGCGGCGCGCCTGCGCCATTGACCTCGCCACGAAAGGCTCCGGCAAATCCGTCGTCGAGGCTGTCCGCACCTCCGTTGACCCGAAGGTCATTGACTGCCCCAACCCCGACCAGGGGCGCGTCACCATTGACGGCGTCGCCAAGGACGGGATCCAGGTGAAGGTGAAGGCCCGCGTCACCGTCCGCAGCAACCTCGACCGCTTCGTCGGCGGCGCGAAGGAGGACACCATCATCGCCCGCGTCGGCGAGGGCATCGTCACCACCATCGGCTCCGCCGAGACCTACAAGGTCGTCCTCGAATCCCCCGACAGCATTTCCAAGAACGTCCTCCATCGCGGCCTCGACGTCGGCACCGCCTTTGAAATCCTCTCCATTGACATCGCCGATGTGGACGTTGGCGAGAACGTCGGCGCCAAGCTCCAGGAGGCGCAGGCGCTCGCGAACAAGAACATGGCGCAGGCGCAGGCCGAGATCCGCCGCGCCGCCGCCGTCGCCCTTGAGCAGGAGATGAAGGCGCGCGTCCAGGAGATGCAGGCCAAGGTCGTCGAGGCGCAGGCGCAGGTGCCCCTCGCGATGGCCGAGGCCTTCCGCAACGGGCGTCTCGGCGTCATGGACTACTTCAGGATGGAAAACGTCCAGGCCGACACCTCCATGCGCAAAAGCATCGCCAGCCCGGACGAGAAGAAGTGAGCCGTCCCGGAGAGCCTCCCGATGGAATGGGTTCTTGAACATTTGCAGGATTTGCTGGTCGTCGGCGGCATCCTCGCCGCGTGGCTGTTGAAAAGCGCCGCCGCCCGCCGCCCTTCCGAACGCCCGGCGGAGACACGGGGGGCGGGGGACTTTGAGGCGGACGAGCGCGGGCGGAGGGTGCGCGAGGCCGTCCGCCGGCGCATCGAGGAACGGGCGGGGCGCGCGGAGGAGGCGCCGGAGGAGGGGTTTTTCGGCGAAATCTTCGCGGAGCCGGGCATGGCGGAAGGGGAGGGGGATTCTGTTCCCGACCTTCCGCCGCCCCCGCCGGTTGAACCCCGGCCCGCGCCGCTTGCGCGGACGGCGCCTTTGCCTCCGGCGGACGCCCCGGATGCCGCCGCGGAGGGCGTCGTGCCGCCCCGGCGTTTCCGGGCCGGACGCCTTGCGGCGGGCGGCCTGCGGGAGGCGGTTGTCCTCTCGGAAATCCTCGGCAAACCCGCGGGTCTGCGCCGTTGAGGGGAGGGGCAAAAAAAACGAAGAAAGTGCTTGCGTCACCCCTTTGCCCTCCCATCGTGCCGCACCAGCTTCCCATCCACACCAGCCCGTAAATTTTTACCTATCTTTTAGTCACCATGAAAAAAATATTCCACCTCGTTGTAGTTTCCGCGGTTTCGGCAGGCGCCCTTTTGCAGGCGGCGGAAACAGGTATCGTGATCGCCCGTGCCGACCGCACGGCTTCGGTGAAACGCGGTGACGTGGTTGCCGCCGGTTCCACCATCAATGTCGCCGGCGGAACGGTGCGCGGCTCGGCCTTCCCGGGCGCGAACTTCGCGTTGAGCGGCAAGGACGCCTCCCTGAAGGTTGACGGCGTGACGATCAACGCCCAGGGCGGCTTCATCACCCAGCAGAGCGCGGCCCTCACGCTCGCCTCCGGCGACCTGATCTCGACCGTCAGCCGCACCGACGGCGTGGTGACCAACTACAGCGTCACCGTCGCCCAGGGCACGGCCTCCGCCGAGCTGACCCAGAACCAGGGAAGCGCCTCGGGCATTGACGCCACCAAGGACAACGTTGTGGCGGCCAGCTACAAGGGCGTGCTCTACTTCACCTTCAACCACGGCGTTCCCCTTCCCAACAAACCCGATGGCACCAAGGAAGGCGAACCCAAGGTGATCGTGGCGATCTCCGAGGGAATGGCGCTGGTCTATGACCTCTTCAAAACGGGCGGCGAGCTGGTGCCCATCAGCGCGCTTAGCTCCATCGGCGGCCCGCAGGCCATCATTGACGCCCTTGGCGAGTTCTCCGCCGGCGAGATTGTGCCGCCCCCGGATGTCCCCCCCGGCACCATCAGCCCGTCGTGGTAATCACGAATCATTCCAACCGAACGGCGCCCGTCCCACGGACGCCGTTTTTTTTGCGCCGATGAGGAGGGCGTCCGGGCGCCGGACCGGGGTATTTTGCGCTGGCAAGACGGGCGGCGGGCGGCAGCTTGCGGGGCGTCATGAACGCCCTGAAAATTCTCTTTGTTTCGCCCGAGGTGGATCCCTTCGTGAAAGTCGGCGGGCTGGCGGACATGGCGGGTTCCCTCCCGAAGGGGCTTGCCGCGCTGGGACACGACGTGCGCGTCGTCTGCCCGTATTACGGGCTGGCGCGGGAACGCCCGGGCTGGACGGCGCTGGAGGAGACTCTGGGCGTGGACGTCGGCCCGCGGGCGCTTTGGGCGCGGACATGGCGGACCACGCTGCCGGGGTCGCGCGTGCCGGTTTATCTGATTGAACACGATGCGTTTTTTGCGCGCGGCGGGGTTTATGACGGGCCCTGGGGGCCGCACGGCGACAACGACCTGCGCTTCGCCTTCCTGTGCCGCGCGGCGCTGGCGTTGTGCCAGCAATTGCGCTGGATCCCCGACGTCGCGCACGGGCACGACTGGACGACGGGGCTGCTGCCGGTGTTGCTGAACACGACCCTCCGCGCGACGGAGCTGGGCCGGGTGGCGTCGGTTTTCACCATCCACAACCTGGAGCACCAGGGCTACGCGAACCCGCGCGTGCTGGATTTCGCGCGCATTCCCCGGAGCGAGTTCCGCCCGGACAGCGTGGAGTCGTTCGGCTCGGTCAACATGATGAAGGCCGGGCTGTATCACTCGACGAAGCTCACGACCGTCAGCCCGACTTACGCGCGGGAGATACGCACCCCGGAGGGCGGCTGGGGGCTGGATCCGGTGCTCCGCTTCCGCGGCGGCGACCTGATCGGGATACTCAACGGCATTGACACGACCGTCTGGAACCCGGCCACGGACCGCCTCCTCGCGGCGCGCTACGACGAGGGCGACCTGCGCGGCAAGGCGCTTTGCAAGGCCGCCCTGCGGGAGGAAACGGGACTGGCGGCGGACGCCGACGCCCCCGTGTTCGGCGTGGTGTCGCGGCTCGCCTCCCAAAAGGGGCTTGACCTGCTGGCGGCGGCGCTGCCGCGCGTGATGGAGGAAATGCGGGTGCAATTCGTGATTTTGGGAACCGGCGACGCCGGGCTTCAGGACGCGTTCTCCGGGCTGGCGGCGCGCCACCGCGGGCGGCTGGCGGCGCGCATCGGCTACAGCAACGAGCTGTCGCACCGCATCCAGGCGGGATCGGATTTCTTTGTGATGCCGAGCCGCGCCGAGCCGTGCGGCCTGACGCAGATGTATGCGATGAACTACGGCACGCCGCCGATTGTCCGCGCCACGGGCGGGCTGGCGGACACCGTGGAGCAATACGCCGAGGGGAAGGGCCTCGGCACGGGCTTCCTCTTCGGCGAGGCGAGCGCGCGGGCGCTGTATTACACCATCGGCTGGGCCTGCTCGACGTTCTACGACCGCCCCGCGGATCTTGCCGCGCTCCGCGCGAACGGCATGCGGAAGGATTTCTCCTGGAACCGCAGCGCCGAGCGCTACGAGGAGGTCTATCGTTGGGCGGTGGAGGCGCGGCGGCGCGCCTGAGGCCTCCCCGCCCCCGCCTCCGCCGAAAAAACGCTTTGCGCCCCGTCGCTTTGGGGAAAGGCTGCCGCGATTTTTTATGAACACACCGCTCCCGCAAATCGAGGCGGCCGCCAGGGCCGGACAACTGCTGCCATCATCATTGGAAAACCTGCGCGCGTGGCTCGCGGCGCCCCTGCCCGAATGGGCGCGGGCCAGCATCGGCGAACTGGTTGGCGCGGGCGACTGGGCCGAGTTGAACAACCGCTTTTACCGCCACATGGAGTTCGGCACGGGCGGCATCCGCGGGCGCACCATCGGCGCCTCGCCGACGGCGGCGGAACTGGGGCGGACCGGCCCCTTCGGAACGCCGGAGCACGCGGGCGTCGGCTCCAACATCCTCAACGACTTCAACCTGCTGCGGGCGGTCATGGGGCTGTTCGCCCACGTGAAAAACTACCTCGCGGAGGAGGGCCGCCCCGACGTGCCGGCGCTCGTGATCGCCCACGACGTCCGGCATTTCTCGCGGCATTTTTGCGAGCTGGCGGCGTCCGCGTGGACGCGCCTCGGCGGGCAGGCGTTCATCTTCGACGGCCCGCGCCCTACACCGCAGTTGAGCTTCTCCGTGCGCCACCTGCGCGCCCACGCGGGCGTGGTCATCACCGCGAGCCACAACCCGCCGCACGACAACGGCTTCAAGGCTTACTTCGAGGACGGCGCGCAGGTCGTCGCGCCCCACGACGCGGGCATCGTCGCCGAGGTCAACAAGGTGCCGCTGGAGGCGACCCTGCCGTTCCTGGACAAGGATCTCGGGCGCGTCGTGACGCTCGGACGGAAGGCCGACGAGGCCTACCGCGCCGCCGCGATGCGGGCGGTCATTGACCCCTCGGTTTTCGGCAGGGCGGGACCGCGGGTGGCGTTCACGAACATCCACGGCGCGGGCGGCGTCGCGGCCCCGGCCCTGCTGGAGGCCGCTGGCTGCGAGGTGCATTGCGTCGCCGAGCAGGCCGCCTTCGACCCGCGCTTCCCGACGGTGAAATCGCCCAACCCCGAGAACCCCGAGGCCCTCGCGCTGGCCGTCAGACTGGCCGAGACCAACGGACTCGACGCGGTGATGGCGACCGACCCGGACTGCGACCGCATGGGCGTCGCCGTGCGCGGACGCGACGGCCGCATGGCGTTGCTGACGGGCAACCAGGTCGGCTGCCTCCTGGCCGATTACCGCCTCTCCAAACTCAAGGAAACCGGCATGATTCCCCCCCGCGGCTCGGACTCCGTCGTGCTCGTGACGACCTTCGTGACGACGCGCCTGATGAACGCCATCGGCGCCGCCCACGGGGTCCGGGTCATCAGCACCCTGACGGGCTTCAAGTGGATCGCCGCGAAGCTGCGCGGCTACGAGGAACGCCTGAAAAAAAGCCTGCTCGAAAAAACCGGCATGGCGCTGGACTACGACGCCACGGAATTCGCCACGCGCGCCTGGCTGCTCCGCGAGCACAGCGCCTTCTACGCCTTCGGCTGCGAGGAAAGCTACGGCTACCTGCCCAACGACCTCGTCCGCGACAAGGACGGCAACGCCGCCTGCCTGATGTTCGCCGAGTTGTGCGCCTGGGTGAAAAACCGCGGCCTCACGGTGCCGGAATACCTCGACGGAATTTACCTGAAGCACGGCTTCCACGCCGAGGACGTCATCAACCTCTACTACGAGGGCGCGAGCGGCGCGGAAAAAATCCGCCGCATCCTCGACTCCTACCGCGACAACCCGCCGGCTGCCTTCGGAGACGTCCCCGTGCGGCGCTTCAACGACTTCGGGCGCCAGGTCTTCAAGGACGCCGACGGCGAGGTCATCCCGAAACAGGACCTCTACATCGTGGAGCTGGCCAACGGCCACAGCTTCGCCGCGCGCGGCTCGGGCACGGAGCCGAAAATGAAGTTCTACCTCTTCGCCAGCGGAAAGGCGGCGGACGCCCGCGAACTCGGCGCGGTGAAGGAGCGGACGCGCGCGGAGCTGGCGCGCCTGAAGGCCCTCATCGAGGCCGACGCGAAACGCCGCGCGGAAGGGTAGGGCGGCGCGCCCCCGCGACAAGTTGCCGCGCCCGCGCCGCCGCCGCGCCGCGCGCCCATTTCCGTTGAAATGAGTGTTTCCAACCCGTCCGAACTTCCGCCACCCTCCGCGCCTCACATTCACATCCTCCCGCCAGCCATGTCCGCCAACGCCGCCTCCTCCACGCCCAAATCCCTCTTCCAGAAAGTCTGGGACGCCCACTCCGTCCGCACCCTCGCCAACGGGCAGACCCAGCTCCTCATCGGCGCGCACCTCATCCACGAGGTCACAAGCCCGCAGGCCTTCGGCATGTTGCGCGACCTCGGCCTCAAGGTCGCCATGCCCTCCCGCACCTTCGCCACCGTTGACCACATCATCCCCACCGACCAGCTCGCCGAACCCTACCGCGACCCGCTCGCCCAGGCCATGATGGACGAGCTCCGCAAAAACTGCCGCGACAACGCCATCACCTTCTTCGACCGCGCCACCGGCTGCCAGGGCATCGTCCACATCGTCGGTCCCGAGCAGGGCATCACCCAGCCCGGCATCACCATCGCCTGCGGCGACTCCCACACCTCCACCCCCGGCGCCTTCGGCGCCATCGCCTTCGGCATCGGCACCACCCAGATCCGCGACATCCTCGCCACGCAAACAATGGCGTTCTCGCCCCTCAAAGTCCGCCGCATCGAGGTCAACGGCGCCCTCCCCCCAGGCGTCTATGCCAAGGACGTCATCCTCCACATCATCCGCGTCCTCGGCGTCAACGGCGGCACCGGCTACGCCTACGAATACGCCGGCTCCACCTTCGACAACTTCTCCATGGAGGAGCGCATGACCGTCTGCAACATGTCCATCGAGGGCGGCGCCCGCGTCGGCTACGTCAACCCCGACCAGACCACCTTCGACTACCTCCAGGGTCGCCCCTACTCCCCGAAGGGCGGCGACTGGGACGCCGCCGTCGCCCGCTGGCGTTCCTTCGCCTCCGACCCCGGCTGCCACTACGACGACATCGTCAAAATCAACGCCGCCGACATCCCCCCCACCGTCACCTGGGGCATCAACCCCGGTCAGGGCCTCCCCATCAACGGAAACATCCCCGACCCCGCCGCCGCCGCCACGCCCGACGAGCGCGCCTCCATCACCGAGGCCCTCGCCTACATGCGGTTCACCCCCGGCGCCCCCGTCAAGGGCACCCCCGTCAACGTCGCCTTCCTCGGCTCCTGCACCAACGGGCGCTTGAGCGATTTCCAGGAGGTCGCCCGCCATATCAAGGGCCGCCGCGTCGCCCCCGGCGTCCGCGCCCTCGCCGTCCCCGGCTCCCAGGCCGTCGCCAAGATCTGCGAGGCCAACGGCATCGCCAAAACCCTCGCCGACGCCGGCTTTGAATGGCGCGGCGCCGGCTGCTCCATGTGCCTCGCCATGAACCCCGACAAACTCGTCGGAGACCAGATCTGCGCCTCCTCCTCCAACCGCAACTTCAAGGGCCGCCAGGGCAGCGTCACCGGACGCACCCTCCTCATGTCCCCGCTCATGGTCGCCGCCGCCGCCGTCACCGGCCGCGTCGCCGACGCCCGCGAAGTCTTCAACCTCACCTGACCGAATTCCTCACCATGCTGCCAAAAATCACACAAGTCTCCGGCACCGCCGTCTTCGTTCCCGGCAACGACATTGACACCGACCGCATCATCCCGGCCCGCTTCATGAAATGCGTCACCTTCGACGGCCTCGGACAATACCTCTTCTTCGACGTCCGCCACACCCCGGACGGGCGCCCCGTCCAGCCGCCGCACTCCATTGACGACCCGCGCTTCAAGGGCGCCACCCTCCTCCTCTCCGGCGCCAACTTCGGCTGCGGCAGCTCCCGCGAGCACGCGCCCCAGGCCATCCACAAGGCCGGCTTCCGCGCCATCATCGCCGAAAACTTCGCCGAAATCTTCTTTGGCAACAGCACCACCCTCGGCATCCCCTGCGTCAACGCCACCCGCGACGACATCGCCCGCCTCGCCGCCGCCATCGCCCAAAACCCCTCCCTCCAGGTCACCCTCGACCTCGATAAAATGGAGGCCCGCTTTGGCTCCGATAAAATCCCCGTCACCCAGCGCGAAAGCGCCCGCGACGCCCTCCGCAACGGACACTGGGACGCCATCGGCGACCTCCTCGAAGCCGCCCCCGCCGCCGCCGCCCTCGCCAGAAAACTCGGCTACATCGCCTGACGGAACCGCGCTCGCGGCGCGGCACCTTGCCGCCCCGCGCCTTTGCCCGCGCCGCCGCCGTTCACTTCCGCTGCGACAGCAGCCAGTCGTGAAACAGCGGGTTGGCGTAGGTGCGCGTGAAGACATCGTGCCCGCCCCCCTTGTAAATCGTGAGGACAACCTGCCGCGCCCCGGCCTTTTTCAACGCCTCCACCATCTCCACCGAACGCCCGATCGGCACCTTCGTGTCCGCGTCCCCGTGAAAAACCCAAATCGGCACGCCGCTCATCCGCCCCGCCCACTCCGTCTTCCCTCCCCCGCAAATCGGCGCCGCCGCCGCGAACCGCCCCGGCGCCTCGGCCAGCAGCATCCACGTCCCGAACCCGCCCAGGCTCAACCCCGTGACATACACGCGCGACTTGTTGATTTTCAATTCCTTCTCAACCTCGTCGAGCAACGCCAGCAATTGCCGCGGCGACCAGCGGGCGCCGGCCTTGCACTGCGGCGAAACCACCACCGCCGGATAAGCCGCCGCCCACGCCGGCTCCTCCAACAGCTTCGCCATCCCGTGCCGCATGACCTTCGCCGGCTCGCTGCCGCGCGACCCCGCCCCGTGCAAAGACAGCACCAACGGCGCCCCTTCCGCGGCGGCTTGTCGCCCGTAATCCGCCGGCAAAAACAGCCAGTAAAACACCTCCTCCGTCCCCGCCTCTGACGCCGGCGGCCTGGCGTCCTGCCCGACGGGGCGGTTGAGGACGTCGCGCTGGTAATTCCAGTCGCTCGTGTTCGCGGGCAAGGTCGCCTTCCGCAACACCTGCGCGCCCGGCCGCGGCTCCGAAACCACCGCCGGCGCCGCCCCCGGAGTTGTCTCCGCCGCCGGCAACGCCGCGGCAAACGCGAAAAAAGCCGCTGTCGCGGCGGAACAGAACAGGGAAACACGAAGAAGTTTTGGAGCCATGCCCCTGTTGCATCCCCCAGCGCGCACCGTCGCAACCCGCTTTTCCTGATTTCTAAATTCGCCGGCAGCCAGTAGTCAGCGCAACACTTCAGAGGGAGGCGGAGGAGACGGAGGCTGGTGCGGGCATGGC
>JAISTY010000028.1 GCA_031272375.1 Opitutaceae bacterium
GAAAACTCCACGGTCCGCAGCGGCGCCGCCGCCGCCTCCGAGCGGAACAGCCCCGGATTCTCCCGCCACGCGCGGTGGAACGCCCGCGCCCCGACAATCGTGCCGACGAGAACGCCCGCGTAAAAAACCGCCTTGAACACCCGCCACGCGCGCCGCCGTTTCGCGGCGGGCGAGAGCGCGCGCCGTCTCGCCGGCGGCCGCGCGACCTCGCGCCACGAGCCGGGCGGCTCCGGCTCCGGCGTCACGTTGGGCGCGGGCGCCCTCACTGCGCGCCCCCTTCCGCCTCCGCGAGGCGTTCCACCGCGGGCGCGGCCAGCGCGCGCGCCAGCGACGCGAAATCCAGCCCGGCGCACGCCGCGCTCTTCGGCAGCAGGCTCGTCGCCGTCAGGCCGGGCAGCGTGTTGACCTCCAGCAGCACGGGGACGCCGGTGTTGTCCAAAATGAAATCCGCCCGCGCGAAATCGCGGCAGCCGAGGCAGCGGAACGCCCGCTCCGCCGCCGCGCGGCAAGCCGCCGTCTCCGCCTCCGGAATCCGCGCCGGCGCGAAGTAGAGCGTCGCCCCCGCCGTGTATTTGCTCGCGTAGTCGTAGGCGCCGCTTTTCGGGCAAATCTCGACGACACCCAGCGCGCGCCCGCCCAGCACGCCCACCGAGATCTCCCGCCCCGGAACCCGCTCCTCGACCAGCCAGCCGCCGGACAACCCGCCGCCGCGGATTTTCAGGAAAACCTCAACAAGCGCGGCCTCCCCGCGGACCAGCGAAAGCCCCACGCTGCTGCCCTCCGCGTTCGGCTTCACCACCAGCTCCGCGCCGAGTTCGTGGACAACGTCGCCCGCCGGCGGCGGCTTGTCCGCCGTGAAAAAAATCCCCCGCGCCACGCGCCCGCCCGCCGCCGCGAACGCCGCCTTCGACGCCGCCTTGTCCATCGCCAGCGCGCTGCACGCCGCGTCGCAGCCCGCGTAGGAAAAACCCGCCGCCTCGAGCAGCCGCTGCATCCCGCCGTTCTCGCCGAAGCCGCCGTGCAGCGTCGAAAAGACAACCTGCCGCCGCGCGTCGAGACCCTCCGGCAGCTTGTCCGCGTCCACGATCACCAACCGCGCCGGCCACGTCCGCGCCAGCGCCGCCGCCACCGCCCGCCCCGAGCGCAGCGACACCTCCCGCTCCGGGGACGTCCCCCCCGCCAGCACCACAATCTCCGTTCCAAGGCTCACGCGAAAAACCTCCGTATCCGCTCCACGCCGCGCGCCAGCGCCGCGACCTCCTCTTCCGTGTTATACACCGAGAAACTCGCCCGCACCGTGCTCGCCAGACCGAGCTTCCGCATCAGCGGCTGGTTGCAATGGTGCCCCCCGCGCACCGCGATGCCGTCGCGATCCAGGAAGGTGACGACGTCGTGCGCGTGCGCCTCCCGCAGCGCGAAGCTCACCAGCCCGCCGCGCTCCGCCCCCGGCCGCGGCCCGATCAGCCGCGCGCCGGGGATGGCCGCGATCGCCTCCGCCGCCAGCCGCGCCAGCCCGCGATCGTGCGCGGCGACCGCCCCGCGCCCAAGCCCGTCAAGATAGTCCATCGCCGCCCGCAGCCCCACCGCCCCGCAGATGTCGGGCGTCCCCGCCTCGAACCGCTCCGGCGGCGGCTTGAACGTCGCCCGCCCGTATTCGACCGTCGCCACCATCCCGCCGCCCGCGTTGAACGGCGGCAGCTTGTCGAGCAGCCCGCGCCGCCCGTAGAGAACGCCGACGCCCGTCGGCCCGAGCATCTTGTGCCCGCTGAACGCCGCGAAGTCGCAGCCCCATTTCCGGACGTCAACAACCTCGTGCCCCGCCGACTGCGCCGCGTCCACAACCGTCACCGCCCCCGCCTTCCGCGCCCGCGCGCACAGCGCGGCGACGTCGTTGACGGTTCCCAGCGTGTTGGAGATGTGCGTGAAGGCCAGCAGCCGCGCGCCCTCCGACAGCAGCTTGTCCAGCGCGTCGAGGTCCAGCCCGCCCTCCGCGTCGGCTCCGGCGACCGGCGCCACTTTCAGCGTCGCGCCCGTCCGCTCCGCGAGCAGCTGCCACGGGACGAGGTTCGAGTGGTGCTCCATCTCCGTCGCGAGAATCACGTCGCCCGCGCGCACGTTCGCCGCGCCCCAGGCATGCGCGACGAGGTTGACGGACTCCGTCGTGCCGCGCGTGAAGACGATCTCCTCCGGCGCGGCGGCGTTGATGAAGCGGGCGGCGGCGGCGCGCGCGGCCTCGTAGGCCTCCGTCGCGCGCATCGAGAGCGCGTGGAGGCCGCGGTGGACGTTGGCGTTGTCGCGCTCGTAAAAACCGGAGACGGCCTCGATGACCGCGCGGGGCTTCTGGGTGGTGGCGGCGTTGTCGAGATAGACGAGCGGCTTGCCGCCGACAAGCTGCCGGAGGACGGGGAAATCGTCGCGGATGTCGCGCCAGCCGCTCATCGGGCGGCCTCCATTAAAAAAAGTCAGCGGGGACGGTTCGGGAGACATGCGGCGGACTTTTGCGCCGCGCCCGCGCCGGGCAACAGGGATTTTGCGCGGGGGGATTACGCGGGAGAATTACACAGAGGTCACGGAGGTTGCGCGGAGGAACCTCCGAACTCTCTCTGTGACCTCTGTGTAATGAAGCGCGCGTTCAACGGTTGACGCCTCCGGTTTCTTGCGCCGCGCCGGCGTTTGTGGCGGGGTCGCGGCGTGACCTTGCTCCCCTCCCCGCCGCCAGCGACAAGCCGCCGCGCCTTCACGCTCATCGAGCTGCTGGCGGTCATTGCCATTGTCGGTGTGCTGGCGGCGCTCGTTGTGCCCCTTGCGGGCCGCGCCCAAAGAGCCGCGGGCAGCGCCGCCACCCTTTCCAACCTGCGCCAGCTGTCGCTCGCCGCCCACACGCAGGCCGTGGAAAACGGCGGACGCTACGTCTGCTTCGGCGCCACCGGAACGGAGTGGATCACCAACGAGGAAACCGGCCTCTGGCGCTACTTCTATCCCGGCAAAACCGGCTCGGGCGGCCGGAAAATCGAATACGCCGACGGCGTGAACGCCACCGACACCGTTTTCCATTCCCCGCTCGTCCGCGAGTCCGGCAACCCGCTTGAAGGCGCCTCGGTCCGCTGCTTCGGCATCAATTGGGCGCTCGCGGGCGTCGCCGCCCTCGAACCCGATTATCTTGAGCAGAAAACCCTCACCTCGACCGGAAAGGACGCCGACATCCGCGTCCCCATGCTCTCGCGCTGCCCGATGCCCTCGGGAACCTTCCTGTTCGCCGACTCCTACGGCGCGTCCGGCATCAGCAACGCCTCGCAACTCAACTTCGGACGCCTCCGTCCGGAGGCCGTGGATGCGCATGGCAAGGCGACCCAAGGCCCCTTCCACGCCGCCTTTGTTGACGGCTCCGCGCGCGTCCTCCACTCCAGAGCCGTCCCCGCGGCAACGGCATGGTCTTACTTCTGGAAAGGCTTCAACGCCGACCCCGGCGAGGGGAAGTAAGATCAGGCTCACACGAAGGCACGAAGTTTTTTTCT
>JAISTY010000030.1 GCA_031272375.1 Opitutaceae bacterium
GGCACTTTCCCATGAGCCAAGCAGCCCATTCCTCCCAACCCGCGACGGCGCCCGCCGCGCCTGTTTTCACCGCGCCGGCGGACAACGAGTTTTACCCGGACGCGGACGCGTTTTTCCGCTCGGCGCTGCCCTCGGCGCTGACCTTCGACGACGTTTCCCTGGCGACGCTCCACTCGCAGATCCTGCCGCGGGACGCCGACACCGCCACGACGCTTTCGGAGAGCCTGCGTCTGCCGATTCCCGTGATTTCCTCGGACATGGACACGGTGACGGAGTCGCGGATGGCGATCGCGATGGCGCTCAACGGCGGCCTCGGCCTCATCCATTGCAACATGCCCGCGGAGGAGCAAGTCGCGGAGGTGGCGCGGGTGAAGCACCACATCCACGGCCTCATCCAGAACCCCATCACCGTCCGTCCCGACCAGCTTGTCGGGGACGTGCTCGCGCTGGTGGAGGAGAAGAAATACGAGTTCCGCACGTTTCCGGTGGTGGACGGGGAAGGGCGGCTCGCCGGGCTGCTTTCGGGCAGCAGCGTCCGCGAGCGCTACGCCCCGCGCAAGGTGTCCGAGGCGATGACGCCGCGCTCCGGGCTGCTCACCGTGCGCGAGAGCGAGCTGCAACCCGACCCCATCCGCGCCGCCGACCGCTTTTTCACGGAGCACATCGGCATCCACAAGATGCTCGTGGTGGACGGCGCCGACCGGCTGCGAGGGCTGATAACATTCTCGGACGTTGACCGCATCATGGCGGAGGCCGCCGAGCGGCGGCGCCCGGCGCGCGACGGGAAGTTCCGTCTGGTCGCCGGGGCGGCCGTCGCGCCGGTGCGCAAGCCGGACGGGACGCTCGACCGCGAGCGCATCCTCGGGCACGTCGGGCGGCTCGTGGAGGAGGCGGTGGACGCGGTGGCGGTCTCCACGGCCCACGGGCACAGCGCGGGCGTCGGCGACATGGTGCGGCTGGTCCGCGACGCCTTTCCGGGGCTTACGATCATCGCGGGCAACGTGACGAGCGCGTCGGGCGTTGACTACCTTGCCGATTGCGGGGCCAGCGCGATCAAGGTCGGGCAGGGGCCCGGCTCGATTTGCACGACGCGCATCGTGGCGGGCGTGGGGATTCCGCAGCTGACGGCGGTCTATGTCGCGTCGCGGGCGGCGCGGGCGCGGGGCGTGCGCGTCATCGCGGACGGTGGCATCACGAAGTCCGGGGACATTGTGAAGGCGCTGACGCTGGCGGACGCGGTCATTCTCGGTTCGATGCTGGCGGGCTGCCGGGAGGCGCCCGGCGAGATCATGGAGATAGACGGCAAGCGCTACAAACGCTACCGCGGGATGGGGTCGCTCGCGGCGATGAAGGCGGGGAGCGCGGCGCGCTACGGGCACGACCGGAACGACACGACGCGCAAGCTGACCGCCGAGGGCATCGAGGCGCTGAAGGAAATCAGCGGCACGGTGGACGAGACGCTGGCGAACCTCGTCGGCGGGCTGCAGAGCGGCATGGGCTACCTTGGCGCGGGCACGCTGGAGCGCCTCCGCGAGCGGGCGCGCTACATCCGCGTCAGCCCCGCCGGGCAGAGGGAGTCGGCGCCGCACGACGTCATCGAGCTGAAGGCGCGGAAGGGTTGAGCGCGCCAACGCCATGCCGCCGGATGCACGCATCGCGACCGGGCTGATCCGCAGGCACGCGGTTCCCGGGCCGCGCTACACCTCCTATCCGGCGGCGACTTGTTTCACGGACGCCTACACGCCGGCGGACGCGCTTGACGACCTGCGCGCCGACCGCGCGGAAAACCCCGGCGCGCCCGTCTCGCTTTACGTCCACCTGCCGTTCTGCCGGAGCCTTTGCTGGTATTGCGGCTGCAACACGATCGTCTCGCGCGACCCCGCCGACGCCGACCGCTACCTTGACGACATCGGGCGCGAGATCGCCCTCGTCGCGGGGGAGGCCGGCGCGCGGAAATTCGGGCAGCTGCACCTCGGCGGCGGCACGCCGACGTTCCTTGACGCGGGGCGGCTGCGGCGTCTCGCGGGGCTGGTCCGCGCCCGTTTCGATGCGGAGGCCGGCGCGGAGATCAGCGTGGAGGTGGATCCGCGGCACCTTGTCGCGGAGCAGGCCGGCGCGCTCGCGGAGGCGGGCTTCAACCGCGCCTCGCTCGGCGTGCAGGACACCGCCCCCGCCGTGCAGAAGGCGATCCACCGCGAGCAGCCCCACGCGCTCAACCTCGCCGCCGCCGCCCTGCTGCGGGCCGCCGGCATCCGCGCCCTCAACGTTGACCTGATTTACGGCCTTCCGGGGCAGACGCCGGCTGGGTTCGCGCGGACGCTGGAGGACGCGCTGGAACTCTCGCCCTCGCGCCTCTCGCTGTTCGGCTACGCGCACGTCCCGTGGCTGCGCCCCGCGCAAAAGCTCCTCGAACGCGCCGGGCTGCCGCCGCCGGAGGCGCGTCTGGAGCTGTTCGCGCTCGCCCACGAGCGGCTCCTCGCGGCGGGCTACGTTGACATCGGCCTCGACCACTTCGCGCGCCCGGACGACGAGCTCGCGCTCGCGCGCGCCAACGGAACCCTGCACCGCAATTTCCAAGGCTACAGCACGCGCGCGGGGGCGTCGCTCATCGGCCTCGGCGTGACGGCGATTTCCTCGACGCGGACAAGCCACCGCCAGAATTTCCGCGACTGGGCGCGCCACCGTGCCGCGCTGGACGCGGGGCGGCTTCCCGTGGAGCGCGGGCTGCGGCTGACGGCGGAGGATTTGCGGCGGCGCGAGATCATCATGCGCGTCATGTGCGACCGGCGGCTGGATTTCGCCGCGCTCTCCGCCGCCATCGGCGGGGATTTCGAGCGGGATTACGCGCGCGAGCTGGCGGGCCTCGCCGACCTGGAGGCCGACGGCATCGTCAAAACCGGCGGCGGCACCCTTGAGGTGACGGAGCGCGGCCTCCCGTTGCTGCGCGTGGTGGCGATGCGTTTTGACGCGCGCCACAAGCCCGGCCCCAACCGCCACGCCATGACCGTATGAGGATTTTTTTCGATGAGTTTCTCCTGTCCGCATTTCAACCCCGCCGGCAACCGTTGCGAGCGGCTGCGGGCGCGTTGCGTCCCCGGACGCCGCGGCTGCGTGCTGGCGGGCAACTCCGTCTTCGCCGTCCCGCCGGAGCTGCGCGTGGCGGCGGCGGAGGGCGGGGCCCCCGCGCGGAGCCGTCCCGTTCCCCGAAAACCCAACCGGAAACAATTCCGTCCGCCCGCGGACTCCGGTTAATCCGCGCCCTCCGAAAATCGTGTTTATTCGCGCCCGCCCCCGCCTATAAGCGCGTTCCCATCACCCTCCCATTTCCTCCCCATGTTTGAATCCCACGACCACGCCATCCTTGAAATCTGCCGGGAAAACAAGTTCGCGGACGCCGGCACGCTCCGCGACCTCGAAAGCGAGTGCAAGGCCACCGGCAAGTCCCTCGCCTCCGTCCTCGTGGACAACGGCGTTGTTGAGAAGAAGCAGCTCCTCGCGGCCGTCGCCCGGCATCTTGGCCTCCAGTATTTCGAGGGGCAGATTCCCGACATCGCGGGCGACATCATCAACGCCATTCCGGGGCACATCGCCCGCGACTACGGCGTCATCCCCACGCGCGTTGACGCGGGCGACATTGATCTGCTGACCGCCGATCCCTTCAACAACCAGATCGTTGACGACCTCACCTTCGCCCTCGGCAAGGACGTCTTCATGGTCGTCGCCGACCCCGAGCGGGTCGAGGCGCTTGTCCAGCTCCACTACGGCGACGACGAGGCCACCGTTGACGACCTTCTCAAGGAGCTTTCCTCCAACGACCACGACGGCGTCCTCTCGAACCGCGAGCTTACGGAGGAGGACATCACCGCGATGGCGGGGCAGACGCCCATTGTCCGCTTCGTCAACCTCGTCCTCGGGCAGGCCATCCGCGACAAGGCGTCCGACATCCATTTCGAGCCGTTCGAGCACGAGTTCAAAATCCGCTACCGCATAGACGGCGCGCTCTACGAAATGGCGCCGCCCCCGAAGCACCTCGCGCTCCCCATCACCTCGCGCATCAAGGTCCTCGCCAACCTCAACATCGCCGAGCGCCGCGTTCCGCAGGACGGGCGCATCAAGATCACCGTCGGCGGCCATGCCGTTGACCTCCGCGTCTCCACGCTCCCCACCCAGTTCGGCGAATCCGTCGTGCTCCGCGTCCTCGACCAAAGCGCCGTCCAGCTCGACATCACCTCCCTCGGCATGCCCGACGACGTTTTTAGCGGCATCAACGAAATCATCCGCCGGCCCAACGGCATTTTCATCGTCACCGGCCCCACCGGCTCCGGCAAAACCACCACGCTTTACTCCGCCCTGCGTGTTGTTAACACAATTGACAGCAAACTACTTACGGCGGAGGATCCCGTCGAATACGAAATCGAGGGCATCATGCAGGTT
>JAISTY010000154.1 GCA_031272375.1 Opitutaceae bacterium
CTCACCGTCCACATCACCGACCCAGCCAATACCACCCTCACCCCCGGCACAACTTGGTCCAACGTCCTCACCGTCGGCAACTTGTCCGGCATCGCTTCCCTCAACGGCCTCACCCTCAAATCCAACACCGAAACCTCCTTCATCCTCACCGAAACCTCCCCAGGCTCCTACGACCTCTCCGTCCCCACCATCCCCGTCCTCGCCGTCTCCCCGTCAACTGTGCCCACACGCGACAACGGCAACGGCACCCTCGACTTCACCATCACCAACGCCGGCACCGGCACCCTCGTCTGGAACGCCTCCCTCTCCGAAACCTCCTGGCTGCGCATCACTTCCGCCTCCTCCGGCTCCTGCGCCAGCGGCGCCAACTCCACCCTCTCCGTCTCCTACGACGCCAACCCGCCCGCCAGCCCCGCACGCTCCGCAACCCTCCTCATCTCCGCCCCAGCCGCCGACAACCCGTCCGTCTCCATCCCCATCGCCCAAGCCGCCGGCATCATCTACATCCCCCCTTCCATCTCCGGCGACAACCTGCCGCCCGTCACAAACGCCTCCAACAACTCCGCAACTCTCTCCATCGCCGCCACTGGCTACCCATCCCCTTCTATACAATGGCAGCAACTTGTTGACGGCGTTTGGACTGACATCCCCGGCGCCTCCTCCGGCACCCTCTCGTTGACCAACCTTAAATACAACAACAACGGCGACCAGTTCCGCGCCAAAATAACAAATGAAAGCGGCACCATTTACAGCGACATCACCACCCTCGCCAGCATCCCAACCGCCGCCCCGCAAATCGAATGGCTCCCCGGCTCCGGCTCCCAAACCGTCGCCCCAGGCTCCAACGCCACCTTGAAATTCACTGTCACCTCAAACACCGACGCCACCGGCGCCCTTTCATACACTTGGAAAAAGAATAATATACTCATCCCCGACGCCTCCGCCGACACCCTCGCCATCTCCGACATCTATTCGACCAGCGACACCTATTCCGTCACCGCCACCGTCGGCATCGCCGATCCCTATGAACCGCACGATATTGCCGGCCTCTCAACCAAGGGCGTCAAACTCTCCGTCCCCAAATCCCTCTCCGATCAGGTGCGCGGCAAACGCCTCGAGAAAAATACAAAAGTTGTATATGTCTGGACCGACCAGAACGGAACCGTCCTCAACAAACTTGATAAAAACGGAAACCCCGTCTCCGCCTCTTCCTATACAACAAAAACCTCCGGTATATTCACCGTCGCCCTTGAATATACACCGCTCGCAGGCTCCAAACTCTCCATCCCCCACTCCTTCGGCGTCGTGAAACTATTCGACCCCGTCAAGCTGCCGAAAACAAACGCCTTCCTCTCCTCCCCGCTCGGCGCCGTCGTCAATGACACCAAGGGCAACCCCGTCCTGGACGCCGTTGTCGAGGGCGAACAATTGAAACTCACCGTGAAACTCGAATCCGGAACAGGTCCGCTGAAATACACTTGGTATAAAAACAAATTGCTGGACTCCAACATCCTGCAAACAACCGAAAACACCTACGCCCTCACGGACTCCTTTGTCACCGACGCCTTCCCCGCCAAACCCGACGCCTTCTTTGTGGTCATCGAAACCCACGAGCGCTCCGCCGGCGGCGTGAAACCGCTCTCCTCCGTCAAAACAAAATCCCTGAAACCCAAAGTGATACTCAAGCCGCGCATCACCTCCTTCACCGCCACCCCGGCGGTCCTGCTCGCGACAACAAAATCCGTCTCCATTTCCGCGAAGGTGACGGGCTCGGCCAAATTAAACTACGAATGGAAACACGACGGCGAAATCATCCGTGACGCGAAAGGCGCCGCCATAAACAAATCCGCCATCACCCTAAAGCTCCCGACCGGCGCCGACGTCTCCTCCCTCGCCGGCACCTACACCCTGAAGGTCACCAACCCCAGCACCTACGCCGCCGAAACCACCCTCGCCCTCGTCCTCCCCCCACAACCCGCCGCCGCGCAACAAGCTGCCGCGCAACAACCCGCCGCCGCGCAATCCGTTATGGAGTGCGGCGACTTGTCGCCGCTTTCGACGGAGCGACTCGTCGCTCCGCCCACCCCCGCAACCACCACCCTCCTCCCCTCGCAAATCCTCGCCCTCCTCCTGACCGCCGACAACGGCGCGCAAACCACGCTCTACCTCACCGACCCGCAAACCCGGACCTACGCCACCCCTGACGGCGAAACCGGCGCCTACACGTTGCTCATCGCAACCCCCTCCGAATTCACAACCACCCCCGACGCCCCTCCCGCAAACCCGCGCGCCTACACCCTGCGCTTCGAAACCGAAACCACCGGCACCTACACCTCCCCCACCGGCGAATCCGGCACCTTCCAAATCCAATAACGCCGCCGCAAGACACGCCCTTCTTTTTACCACAAAGGTCACAAAGGGCACCACCAAGGTCACAAAACATCCACCCAATCCCCCTGCGCCCCTGCGTCTCCTATGTCCCCTCCTCGCCCCCGCGCCGCCTCAGCGGCGCGCACTCTCAATTATTCATTACTCATTACCAATTGTTAATTGCTTCCGCGTTCAACGCGGCCGCCACCGCCGCATGGCTGCCTATCGTCTCCCCCAATTGCGCCGCGACAATCTCGCACGCCGCGAGCGACGGCACCAGGGTCTCCGCCCGCAACGCCCGCTCCATCTCCGGCAAAAGCAGATCGCCGCAGCGCGGGAAAATCCCGCCAATCACAACCCGTTCGGGATTAAATAGATCTATCAGCGTCGAAAGCGCCTCGCCAAGCCGCCGCCCGGCAACGTCCATAACCCCGCGCGCGAAGGCGTCGCCCGCCCGCGCGGCTTCCGCGACGGCCTTCGCGGTCGTCGTGCCGTCCGCCGCGAACCACGACGGTCGCGCCAGCCCGCGTTCCGCGAGCGTCCTCGCCGCCAGCCGCGCGATGCCGCCGCCGCTGCAAAATCCCTCGAACGACCCCGCCTTGCCGTAGCCTTCGGGTCCGTCCGGCGCCAGACGCATGTGCCCGGCCTCGCCGGCGTCCCCGCTCGCCCCTTCGTAAAGGCGCCCGTTGAGAATAAGACCCGCGCCCATGCCCGTCCCCGCCGTCAGAAAAATCATGTGACGGCAGCCGCGCCCCGCGCCAAACCGCCACTCGGCCAGCGCGGAGGCGTTGGCGTCGTTCATCAACACCGCCCGCCCTCCAAACCGCTCCGTCAGCAGCCGCGTGATCGGCACCCGATCCCAGCCGGGCAGGTTCGGCGGCGAAAGTATCAGCCCCGCGCGGGCGTCAAGCGGCCCGCCGCAGGACACCCCGAAAAGCGGCTCCCGCGGCCGCAGCTCCCCGATGGCTTCGTAAAACGCCTCCAGCGTCTCCCCAAGCGTCCCCGTCGCGAACCGGCGCGTCTCCTCCACCGCTCCGGTCGCGCGGTCAAAACGGCTGACGGCGCACTTGGTGCCGCCAATATCAAGGCCTATGATGTCGGTGCTGGGCATGGTTTCGCGGGCGCTTCCCCGCCGCTTCTCAAAATCAGCCCCGCGTTCCCGCGGGGGCTTTGTTCCGCCGGAGCAAAAAGACCGCCCGCCACGGCTCAAGCCAAAATGTATCCTTTTTGAGCTGTTCGCTGAATTTGTTGCTGTTCAACAAGTAAAACACCAATTTTTCCCGGCCAAAAGCCTTGACTTTGTATTTGGTGGAATACACAAAACCCGCGCAATTCCTGGATGCCTCCGCCCGGCCCGCCTCCCAAAGGGGTTCCGTTTCGCGGCGGCTGTTTTCTCACAACCTCAACCTTGTTTCCCTCCATGCGCCTCCCTTGCTCCGCCGCCGCGGCCGCCGCCCTCGCCCTCGCCTGCCACGCCCAAAAAACCGACACCCCGCCGACGGCCTACGACGAGGTCATCACCCTCGAGGAATTCTACGTGGGCGCCGCCGCCCCGGACTCCTACATCGTCTCCGAATCCATGGGCGGCACCCGCACCGGCGCCAAAATCCTCGAAACCCCAAGCATGGTCCAGGTGATCACCAGCGAGTTCATGGAGGACTTCCAGACATTGGACGACTACAACGACCTCCCCATGATCGCCAGCTACACCCCGGAGGGCGACGACGGGCGCGGCGGCGCCCCGGGCCGCCTGCGCGGGTTCTCCCCGATCAAAATGCGCGACGGCTTCCCCCGCACCGTCCTCCCCACCCTCGCCAACACCAAACAGGCCGAGGCCATCATGGGCCCCCAGTCCGCCCTCTACGGACAGGCCAGCCCCGGCGGCATCATCAACTACGTCTCAAAACGCCCTTCCGCGACAACCCGCCGCTACCTCACCCTCGCCGCCGGCTCCAACGACTACCGCCGCGCCGAACTCGAATTGT
>JAISTY010000160.1 GCA_031272375.1 Opitutaceae bacterium
GCGAAGTCGAAAAGGAGCCGCGGGCGCATGCAGTCCGCCGACGGATAGAGCAGCGTGGAAAAGACGCCCGCCACGGGCGCCGCCGCCACGGAACGGAAGGCGAACGGCTGCTTGCGGGAATGCCGCCGGACGAACGGTGACGACGGTCCGTCGGGAACAAAACGGAGTTCGAGGGCGTTGGGACGGTGGACTTTTTCGGGAACGGAAAGGACAAGGGAAACCTCGCGGCGTTCGTCCGGCGAAAGGGTGACGGACACCCCCGCGACGCCGGGGCTCGGCAGGTTGTCGTTTCCAATGGCGACGCTCCCCGCGCCGCCGGAAAGCGTCGCGAGCAGGCGTCCGGTGACGGTGGCGTTGGAAAAATTGTAGAGAACCGCGACGGCCTTCTGCGTGGTGGCGACGGCGTCCCGGACGCGGTAGGCGCCGGCCTGCTTGTCCTGGACGAAATCCCCGCCGGCAACGAGGTCCACGACGAAGGGCGAGGCGGGGCGCGCGCGCGTCGCAAGGGCGCGGGGGCGCGCGGGATTTTTTGCGGCATGGTCGAGGAGAAAGGCGAGCGCGGGGGTGACGCCGCCGTCGGCGCCGGGGCGTTCCATCCAGGAGGGCGCGGCGTCGAGGCCGAAATCGCCGGGCGTGTAGGACAAGCCGCCGCCGCTTCCGGGGACGGCGGTGAGGCCGAACTCGCCGAGCTCGTGCTCGAGATAGGGCGGAAGAAGGAAGGCCATCGGCGCCTCGACGCCGAGGGCCGTCACCTGCGGCGCGACGCCCGCGAAGAAACGCCATTGGTGGACGCGCCCCGCGACGGTTCCGCGCGCCGTCGCGTCCAGAAGCCCGTAGCCGTATTCGGTGATGAAAACGGGAAGGTGTTTTTCGCGGAGCGGCGGACGCCCCGGACGCCGCGGGACGCCGGCGGCGAGGGCGTTTTGAAACTGCCGGTGGACGTCCGCGAAATCCTCCGGGTAGCCGTAGTAGTGGTAGTTGAGGGCGTCGGTGTGGTTGAGAAAATCATTGGCCGCGAGCCTCTGGAAAAACGGACCGGGGGGCATGGCGAGCGCGGCCATGACAACGCGGGGGGCCGGGCATTCGGGGAAGCCGCCGCCCGCGGCACGCCCCTCGCGGAGGCCGTGCGCGACGGCTTTGAAAAATGCGGCGTAATGCTCCGGGTTGTCGGCGACGAAGCCGATGTCCGGCTCGTTGTAAATCTCCCAGGCGTCAACGAGGTCGCCGTAGGTGGCGGCGACTTGTCGCGCGCGTTCGCGGGCCTCGCGGAGATCGATCGGGAAACGGTTGCCGGGGCCGGGGCGGACGCCGGATTTCCAGACGGGGGAATCCCAGATGAGAAGGACGCAGAGCTTGAACCCGCGGCGGCGAAGCTCGCCGAGCGCGGCGCGGGTCCCGTCAACCGTGGCGCCGCGCCAGTCGCCCTCGGTTCGCGTCTCGCCAAGCCCGCGGATGCGCAGCCAGGACGCCTGTTCCGGCGTGAGGGCGAGGGCGTCGGCAAGGGCGACCGCGCCGGCGGCGTCCCTGCCCGTGTCGAAGCCGGAGGCGGCGGCGCGCGGCGCGGCAAGCGCGGCGGCGAGGCACAGCGCGGCGAGCGGGAAAAACGGGCGGCGCGGGACGCGGGGGCGCCGGTGGCTGTGCGTGGCGGTTGGCATTTTTTCGGGAGAAGACGGCGCGGAGCCTCCCGACGCAAGCGCGGCGGCGGAACAGCGGGCGCGCCGGGGAATTTTCGGATTGGCGGGGCGGAACGCGGGGTTTGTTTCGCGGGGAATGGACGCGCTTTCACAGACATTGAGGGACACCTTCGGCTACTCGAGCTTCCGACCGTTCCAGCGCGAAATCATGGAGGCGTCCCTCGCCGGCGAGGACGTCTTTGCCCTGCTGCCCACCGGCGGCGGCAAATCGCTCTGCTTCCAGGTGCCCGCGCTCCACCGCGAGGGGCTGACCGTGGTCGTCTCGCCGCTCATCGCCTTGATGAAGGACCAGGTGGACCAGCTGCGCGAGGCGGGCGTCGCGGCCACCTTCCTCAACTCCTCCCTCGGCGAAAGGGAAACGCGCTCGCGCATGGCCGGCCTCCACCGCGGCGAGTTCCGCCTCCTCTACGTCGCCCCCGAACGCCTGATGCTTGAGAACTGGCGCGACAACCTGCTGGCGTGGAACACCACCGCCATCGCCATTGACGAGGCCCACTGCGTTTCCGAATGGGGCCACGACTTCCGCCCGGAATACCGCCAGCTCGCCCGCCTGCGTGACTGGCTCCCGAACGCCCCCGTGATGGCGCTGACCGCCACCGCCACCGAGCGCGTCCGCGCCGACATCGTCAACTACCTCCGCCTGCGCTCCCCGCGGCGCTTTGTCGCGAGCTTCAACCGCCCCAACCTCTCCTACCGCGTCGTGGCGAAAAACCACCCCGTGCGGCAAATCATGGAGTTCGCCGGAAAACGGCGCGAGGAAAGCGGCATCGTCTATTGCGCGACACGCGCCTCGGCGGAGCGCGTCGCGGAGGCGCTGGCGGGGCGCGGCTTCCCCGCGCGCCCCTACCACGCGGGTCTCGGCAACAAGGAGCGCGCCGCCAACCAGGAGTCCTTCCTCCGCGACGAGACGCGCATCATCTGCGCGACCATCGCATTCGGCATGGGCATCAACAAACCGAACGTCCGCTGGGTCATCCACCACGACCTCCCCAAGAACATCGAGGGCTACTACCAGGAAACCGGCCGCGCCGGCCGCGACGGCCTGCCCGCCGAATGCCTGCTCCTCTTCAGCGCGGGCGACTCCGTCAAACAACGGCATTTCATTGACGAAATCAGCAACGAGCGGGAACGCGTCGTGGCATTGGAGCAGTTGCGGCAAATGGTGCACTACGCCGAGGGTTCGGGCTGCCGCCGCGCCGAACTCCTCGCCTACTTCGGCGAAAGCTTTCCGGGCGACTGCGGCGCCTGCGACAACTGCCTCGAACCCCGCGAAACCTACGACGGCACCGTCGTCGCCCAGAAATTCCTCTCCTGCGTCTATCGCATCGCGCGCGCCTCCTCCTTCGGCGCCGGAACCGCGCACGTCGCCGAGGTGCTCACCGGCGCCGACACGGAAAAGGTGCGCCGCCGCGGCCACCACCGCTTGAGCACCTGGGGCATCGGTGGCGAACTCTCCCGCCCGGAATGGACCGCCGTCGGACGGGAACTCCTGCGCCTCGGCCTCCTCGCGCAAAGCTCCGGAGAGTTCCCTGTGTTGGAACTGACGGAGCGCGGCCGCGAGGCCCTGCGCTCGCGGGAAAAAATCCTCCTCACAAAACGCGACGCCCCCGCCGCACGGCGGACGCTCGCGAGGGACGCCGGCGGGCCGTTCGACGAGGTGCTCTTCGCCGTGCTGCGCGACCTGCGCAAAAAACTCGCCGACGAGCGCGGCGTGCCGGCCTACGTGATCTTCGGCGACGCCACCCTCCGCCAGATGGCACGCGAATATCCGACGGACGCCTCCGCGATGCGGAACCTCTTCGGCATGGGCGAACGGAAACGGGCGGAGTTCGGCGCGATCTTCGGCGCGGTCATCGCGGGTTTCCTGAAAACAAACCCGCGCCTGAATTTCGGCGCCGCCGACAACCCGCCGCCGGCACAGGACAACGGCATCGCGGCATAACCTCCGCCGCTAAAATTGCGCGGCGACAACCCGCCGCTTGGGAGAGGCGTTCCAATCTCTTCGCGTCCATGCCCCTTGCGCCGCGGACGGTGCGGACGTTCGTTCCTGCGCGCCGCGCGAACCATCCTCGTTGTTTCCGACCGCCGGTTCACGCGCGTCGCGAACGTTATTTTTTGGCGGACAATCCCGCGGGGAGACGCCCCCTTGCCTGCAACGCCTCAATCAAAAGCAGGCGCAACACGTAGCCGATGCTACGGTCATCCTCCTCCGCCAGTTGCTGCACCACCTCGCCGAGGGACTCCTCCAGACGCACGGTCATGCTCACGTTCTTTTTCATGCGCCGGAAATTTCGCCAAATTCTGTCTTGCATCCACCATTACAATCACGGCTGTCTGATTAAAGTTCGTTGAATAGCAACAAGTTGTCTTCTTCCGGTTGAGTTTTGCGTATTGCTGGATTCGCAAGTAGTTCACTGATAGGGACTCTTTGAAAAATCGAGACGGCAAAAACTTCCTGCAACGTGTATAAACTCTCCGACAGATTAAGTTCCTTCTTTGCGATGGCGATGAGAAGGTATGCGCAGATTGCGCTCCACACCTGGCTGCGCACTCCGTTGATGTCACGGCAAAAGAATTTTCTCAAACGGAGATGCTGCTTCATCCAGCGGAAAAACAATTCGATCTCCCATCGTTTTTTGTATATTGCCGTGATTGTTAATGCAGGAAGAGCAAAATTATTTGAGGCGAAAACCAACATGTTTCCTGTTTCGATGTCGCAGTAGCGAATCCGCCGCAAAGGAAGCGTGTAGCGTTTGCTTCCTTTCTTGCCTTTTAACTCGATTGTCTGGTCGCAGCGAAGCCCTGTTGTCTTGTCCACTTTGCGGCTTTCTTTGACTCTGAATTTAACACATCTTTTAAGGCGGGTGACAAACCATGCGCCCGATTGATTTATCCGAAACCATGACGCGAAATCGGGATAGCCGCGGTCGAAAACATAGTAGTGTCCCGCCGCGAAAGTCAGTGTTTTGAGAGAGTTCACATCATGTTCATTCGCAGTAACTATTGAACACAACTCCGGCAATTCCTCCTCGACGGAGAAGAGCACGTTTAATTTGACCGCCGCTTGTGTTTCCTGCCATCGCGCCCAAGGG
>JAISTY010000161.1 GCA_031272375.1 Opitutaceae bacterium
CCGACTCTGAAATCTCCAGCCTGAAAACCCAAATCCACGAGCTTCCCTCCCTGCGCGACCACCTGACCCGCGCCCTCGGCGACGAACTCCCCGCCGACCTCCAGGACGGCAACTACATCCGCACCGGCTACGACCCGGAACTCGACCGCCTCCGCTCCCTCTCCGGCAAAAACAAAACCTGGCTCTCCGACCTCGAGGCCGAGGAACAGCGCCGCACCGGCATCAAATCCCTCAAAGTCCGCTTCAACGGCCAGTTCGGCTACTACATCGAAATCACCAAGGCCAACCTCCACCTCGTCCCCGCCGACTACATCCGCCGCCAGACCACCGTGAACGGCGAGCGCTACATCACCGAGGAACTCCGCCGCAAGGAGAAGGAAATCTTCCACGCCGAGGAAAACACCCTCGCCCGCGAACAGGACCTCTTCGCGAGCCTCCTCGCCAAAACCCTCGAAGCCTCCCCCGGCATCGCCCGCGCCGCCGACACCCTCGCCCGCCTCGACCTCCTCGCCGGCCTCGCCCAGCTCGCCCGCGAGCAAAACTACTGCCAGCCCGTCATGGACGACTCCGACGCCCTCGAAATCACCGAAGGCCGCCACCCCGTCGTCGAGCAGATGCTCAAGACCCCCGGCGCCACCCACGACACCACCGCCTTCGTCCCCAACGACACCGCCCTCTCCGCCTCCGGCGCCGCCGGCCCGCAAATCGCCCTCCTCACCGGCCCCAACATGGCGGGCAAATCCACCTACATCCGCCAGGTCGCCCTCATCACCCTCCTCGCCCAAATCGGCTCCTGGGTCCCCGCGGCAAGCTGCCGCATCGGACTCGTTGACCGCATCTTCTCCCGCGTCGGCGCCAGCGACGACCTCGCCCGCGGCAACTCCACCTTCATGGTCGAGATGAACGAGACCGCCAACATCCTCAACAACGCCACCCCGAACTCCCTCATCATCCTCGACGAAATCGGGCGCGGCACCTCCACCTACGACGGCCTCTCCATCGCCTGGGCCGTCGTCGAGCACCTCCACCGCGACCCCGCGCGCGGCCCCCGCACCCTCTTCGCCACCCACTACCAGGAACTCACCCAGCTCGAAAAACACCTCCCCCGCCTCAAAAACTACTCCGTCGCCGTCAAGGAATGGAACGACGACATCCTCTTCATCCGCCGCGTCGTCGAAGGCGCCGCCGACCGCTCCTACGGCATCCAGGTCGCCCGCCTCGCCGGCCTCCCCCTCGACGTCATTGACCGCGCCAAAACCATCCTCGCCCGCCTCGAGTCCGACGACCCCGCCGTCACCCTCCCCTCCCCCGCCCCGAAGGCGCGCCCCCGCAAAAAAATCACCATCGGCGACGACGACGCCCAGCTCTCCCTCCTCTGACCCGACCCGCCGCCCATGACGCCCGCCCCGCTCCGCAAGCTGCCGCCGCTCCTCCTCGCCATCCTTGCGGCGCTCCTGCCCGCCGCCTGCTCCCGCCCCGCCAACGTCGAAACCGGCAACGCCACCCGGACCCTCCACCGCGGCATCGGCCCCGAACCCTCCTCCCTCGACCCCCACCTCGCGACGCAGGCCGGCGATTACGCCGTCCTCTCCGCGCTCTTCGAGGGCCTCGTCGCCGAGGATCCCGTTGACCTCCACCCCGTCCCCGGCGCCGCCGAAAGCTGGTCCGTCTCCCCCGACGGCCTCGTCTGGATCTTCCGCATCCGCGGGAACGCCCGCTGGTCCAACGGCGCCCCCCTCGCCGCCGCCGACTTTGCCGCCTCCTGGCGGCGCGTCCTCTCCCCCGCCCTCGCCTCCGAGAACGCCGGCCTCCTCTTCGTCCTCAAAAACGCCGCCGCCTACCACCGCGGCGAACTCGCCGACTTCTCCCGCGTCGGCGTCGCCGCGCCCGACGCCCGCACGCTCCGCGTCACCCTCGAACACCCCGTTCCCTGGTTCCCGCGCCTCCTCCAGCATTGGGCCTGGTGGCCCGTCCACCTCCCCTCCATCGCCCGCAACGGCCCCGTTGACAGCCGCGCGAACAACTGGGCCGTTCCCGCCACCCTCGTCTGCAACGGCCCCTTCACCCTTAAACAACACCGCCCCGGACAACGCGTGATCGTTGAAAAGAACCCGCTCCACTGGGACGCCCCGTCCGTCCGCCTCGACGCCATCCATTTCCACCCGATCGCCGACCTCCACGCCGAGCACCGCGCCTACCTCTCCGGGCAACTCCACCTCACCGAGGGCATCCCGCCCGCGAAAATCCCGGCAAGCCGCCGCGAACGCCCCGCGGAACTCCGCACAGACCCCCTCCTCGGCGTCTATTTTTACCGCGTCAACACCGCCGACCCGCGCCTCTCCAACCGCCTCTTCCGCCGCGCCCTCAACCTCGCCGTCCCCCGCGCCGCCATCACCGGCAAACTCCTCCGCGCCGGCGAGCGCCCCGCGTCCGCCTTCGTCCCCGCGGACCTCCCCGGCCACAAGCCGCCGCCCGGCGTCGCGACCGACTACGCCCTCGCCCGCGCGCTCCTCGCGGAATCCGGCGTCCCCGCCGGCACGCCCGTCGAAATTCTCTATAACACCTCCGACAACCACCGCGCCATCGCGGAGGTCATCCAGGAGACCTGGCGCCGCGAGCTGCGCCTCGACGTCACCCTCCGCAACATGGAGAACAAAAGCGTCCTCGAGGCCCGCGCCGCCGGCGCCTACCAGCTCCTCCGTTCCAGCTGGATCGCCGACTACCTCGACCCCATGAGCTTCCTCGAAGTCTTCCGCGGCGACTCCCCGAACAACCATACCGGCTGGCGCGACCCCGCCTACGACGCCCTCCTCGACCGCGCCGCCCGCGAGACCGACCCCGCCGCCCGCGACCGCCTTTATCAGGAGGCCGAGCAACTCCTCCTTGCCGCAAGCCCCGTCCTGCCGATCCACACGCACGTCCACGCCTACCTGAAGCACCCCGCCGTCCGCGGCTGGCACCCCACGCTCCTCGATCACCACCCCTACAAGGCCGTCTCCCTCGACCCGGAGAAATGACGCCGCGCGCGTCCATTGCGCAGCAGGAAAAGCCACTTTTGGGGCGGGAAAAAGCAGCGTTCCCCCACGCGGGTTTGATAAGCTGGCGTCATGAGAAAGTTACTCCTTGCCCGCATTTGCCTCTGTGTCGCCTGCCTCCTCGTGTCGCGGGCCGGAGCCGCCACCACTTACACCACCAACGGAGCCAGCACCGACTTCGAGGCCGATACTTGGGGCGGCCCCCTCGTCGCCGACATGGTCTCCGGCGACACCATGAACATCCGCGCCGGCAACGCCATCATCCTCGACAATGCCACCGCCAGCTACACCGGCGGCACCTTCAATGTCGGCAACACCCCCGGCGACGGTTCCTTCGGCACGTTCACGTTGAACAGCGGAACCTACACGACCTCCGCGGGAATCAATCTCGGGGGCTCCGGCGCTTATGGTGTCGTCAACGTCAACGGCGGCCGGCTCGAGGCCGGCACCACCTTTTACGTCGGCGCGTCCAGCTCGGCCGAAGGCTCCAGCCTCGTTGTGGACGGCGGAAAGGTGGAATCCGGCGGTTTGTTCGCCATCAATTACAGTGGTGGCAACGCCTCGGTGAGGCTTGAAAGCGGCAACCTCACGGTCGGCGGCGAATTTCGCATCGGCAACGTCAATGGCACAAGGGGAACCTTCACGATGAATGGCGGCAATGTGAAGGCGACCACCTCCATCACCCTCGCGGCCAACACCGGCGCGAACAACGACACGTCCGGCTACGCCTATATCAATGGCGGCGTTGTGGAGACGGCGCGGCTCATCGTCGGCAGCAGCGCCGCTGGCGCCACGGGAACCGGATACCTGCGTGTCGGACCCGGCGCCGCCATCATCATCAACGGGAGTCAGTCCAACGAGCTTCGCGCGACAGGAACCATTGAGTTCAAGCTGGGCGCGGCTTCGACCGCTGAAAACTATAAGGGCATCACCATTACCAACACCGGCAGCAATCCCTTCGGAGTGGCCGCCGGCGCCAAAATCATGGCGGATCTCTCCGATTTCCAAGGGACGATTGCGGGCGACACGGTTTTCACGCTCCTTGAGCTCGACGCCAGCACCGCCGCCGTCGGCACCGCGCAGAAAACCAATGCGACGGACGCGCTTCAGGCCGTGGCTGCAGCCCAATACACGGACGGTGCTTTCCAATACGACTACACCGGCGCGCTTTCGTGGGCGTCCGACTGGAAGAGCCTCACGCTGACCGTTCACACAACAGTGACGCCCATTCCCGAACCCGCGGCCACCGCCGTTCTCCTCGGTTTCCTTGTCCTCGCCGTGTTTTGGGTTCACAGAAAGGGCGCAAAGGATCCAATCCGTTGAACAGAAGATAAAAAGAACAAGCCGGAAGGCTCTGTTAATTATCCATGTGCCCTCATCCTTTCCCTCATTGCCCCCGCTCTTCGCCGCCCCACGGCGCGCACTCTCAATTGTTAATTGTTGCCGGCAGCCAGTAGTCAGCGCAACACTTCAGAGGGAGGCGGAGGAGACG
>JAISTY010000228.1 GCA_031272375.1 Opitutaceae bacterium
AAAAACCTCACCCCGCCATCCCCGACAGCACCGCCTCCAGCTCCCGCAGAAGGCGTTTGTTTTGCGAGGGCGTCCCGACCGTCACGCGCACCCATTCCGGCAGCTTGTAGCCGCCCATCGGACGCACGATCACGCCCCGCCCCTGCAGCTCCGCGAACACCCGCGCCCCGTCGCCGACCTTCGCGAGGATGAAGTTCCCCGCGCTCGGCACGCTCTCGACCTTCAGTTTCCGGAACCCGCGGCGCAGCTGCGCCAGCCCGCGCCGGTTTTTCCGCGCGCATTTCTCGACAAACTTCCGGTCGTCCAGCGCCGCCGCCGCCGCCGCCTGCGCCACGGCGTTCACATTGAACGGCTGCCGCACCCGGTTCAGCAACCCGGCCAGCCCCGCGCCCGCGATGCCGTAGCCCACGCGCAGCCCCGCAAGCCCGTGGATCTTGGAGAACGTTTTCAGGCAGATCACATTCCGCCCCTCGCGCACCAATTGCAGGAAGTCCGGGCGCTTCTCCAAAAACTCCCCGTAGGCCTCGTCGAGCACGAGCACGACATGCCCCGGCAGCCCACGCGCGAACGCCAGCACCTCCTCCTCCGTGTTGAACGTCCCCGTCGGATTGTTCGGCGTGCAGACGAACACCAGCCGCGTCCGCTCCGTCACCGCCGCCGCCATCGCCGCGAGATCGTGGGTGAAGTTGACCATCGGCACCTCGACCGGCCTCGCCCCGAACAGCAGCGCCACCAACTTATACACCGCGAACGAGCACTCCGACATCAGCGCCTCGTCGCCCGGTCGCAAAAAAACGTGCCCCAGCAGCTCCAGCAACTCGTTCGACCCCGCCCCCACGACAACCTGCCGCGGCTCCACCCCGTGGAACGCCCCCAGCTTCGCGCGCAGCCGCACGCAGCCGCCGTCCGGGTAGAGCGCGACGCCCTTGAGCGCCTTCTTCGCCGCCTTCACCGCCAGCGGCGACGCCCCGAACGGGTTCTCGTTCGAGGCCAGCTTGACGATGCCCTCCGGATCCAGCCCCAGCTCCCGCGCCACATCCTCGATCGGCTTCCCCGGCTCGTAGACCGGCTGCGTTAGAACGGACGGATTCGCAAGTTCTTCAATGTTCATGGCGCGCAACAAAACCCGCATCCCCGCCCGCGAAAAGCGAAAAACCTCCGCCCGGAAAACCGCACGGAAACCGCCGCCCTTGCGCGGCCTCCAGCAGCGGAAAAACAACCGTTTTGCCATTAGAAACAATGATAATATTTTCTGAATAAGTTGCCGTTTGGATATGCTTATTTATAATATTTTCTAAACGCCATTGACACCCGCTCCGGGGCTGTTTCACCTATGAGCATTCAGAAATCACGGCACCGCGCCAATCCACCAAACCGCGCCTGTTATGATTTCTAATAGCAAATCGAAACAAACCACCATGAACTCAAAAATGAAAAACGCCTGTCTTGCGCTGGCCACCGCCGTCACCACGGCTTCCGTGCTGGGGGCCGACGAGGCACCCTCCCGCGCCTACTCGGTCACTGCCGATGTCTCCTACGCGAGCAAATACACGTTCCGCGGAACCCTGATCGGGGGCGCGGCCGTCCAGCCGTCCGTCGAGCTTGCCGTCGGCGACTTCTACGCCGGCTACTGGGGCAGCCAGCCCGTCCGCTACTCGGGCGGGGACGAGGCCGACTTTTACGCCGGCTACGGCCTCACGCTCGCGGAGGGCTTCTCGCTCGACGCCGGCCTGACCCTTTACAACTACACCGCCACTCCCAGCTCGTGGCCGGGCTTCAAATACACGCTGGAAGGCTACATCGGCGCGAAATTCGAGACCTCCGCCGGCCTCACGCCCTCGCTCTATGCCTACTACGACTTCAACCTGAAAACCACGAACCTTCAGGGGAATTTGGAATACAGCCTCGAACTCGTGAAAGACACCGTCTCGCTCGACTTCGCCGCTTATCTCGGTTGGGGCAACCAGGCCGCCGGCACCCTGAACGAGACCAACGGCCACTACTGGTTCTGGGGGATCGACCTGAGCCTGCCTTACACGCTCGCCCCGAACGCGACCCTCACGCCCGCGCTGCACTACACCAGCAACAGCAAATATTACGGCAAGGAGCACAAAACCGTGTTCTCCTACACCGTCGGCATCTCCATTGGCTTCTAATAACCCATCAACACAGCAAAGGAGTCTGTAAAGCACCCCCCGTCGGGAACCCGGCGGGGGGTTTATTTTGCCCCCGACAATTCCAACAACCTCAACACCCCCGCCGGCATCCCCGGCCGGGGGAGACCCTCACGCCGCCCGCGGACGCTCCCGCCTCACCGTTGCCAGCAGAAGCGTCGTCGCGATCGGGTGCAGCAACGCCATCCCGATCAGCAAATACGGCGGGTCGGCGGGATTGAGGTATTTTCCCGACAGGTAATTGAACAGCGTCCCGCCCAGCGCGCCGAAAGCCCCGGAAATCCCCCAGACGCTCCCGACGTTCGCGTTGGGAAACGTCTCCGCCACCACAACGCCGATGCTGAACAGCCACGACAGGCACAGCGTCCCGATGAGGCTGAAAATGACGATGGTCGGCAGCGGCCCTTGCATGAACGGCGCCAGCGCGCACAACGGCGCCAGGCACGTCAGCAGGATGAGCAGCCGTTTGCGCGAGGCCAGCGGCGCCAGCCCCCGCCGCACCCAGCGGTCGGAAAGCGCGGAGGTCGCGATGCCCCCCAGCGCCGCGACAAGATAGGGGATGCCCCCCAGCCACTTGTATTGTCCGAGTGTCAGCCCCGATTGCTCGCGCAGATACCCCGGCAGCCAGTAAAGGCAGAAAAACCACACCGGATCGCAGATGAACCGCGCCCCCACGATGCCCCAGAAACTCCGCCGCCCCCAAAGCTGGCCCCAGCGGAACGCCGGCTCCGCCGCGGTCGCCGGCGGCTTGTCGCGCGCCTCCTCCAGCCGGTTCGCCTCCGCCACCTCCGCGGGCGGCTCGCGATAGACGAAAAACCAAAGCGCCGCCACGAAAAGCCCCAGCGCGCCGGGGACAATGAAGGCCGCCCGCCAGCCGTGCCACGCCTCCGGCAGCCACGCGTGCTTCTCCGTCGCCAGCCAGCCGACGATGAACGGCGCGATGACCATCCCCACCGTGCCGCCGCACGCGCAGACGCTGTTGGCCGTCGCCCGCAGCGACGCCGGAAACCAGTTCGTCACAATGCGCAGCTGCCCGGGAAAAATCACCGGCTCCACAATCCCCAGGGCCCCGCGCAGCGCCGCGAAGCCCCCGAACGTCCGCGCGAACGCGCCCCCGATGCACACCGCCGACCACGACGCGATGGACAGCAGCACCATCCGCCCCGCCCCGAAACGATCCACAAGCCACCCCACCCCCACGTAGCTCACCGCGTAGCAAAACGTGAAAAGCGCCCACAGCTTCCCGAAAAAATCCCCCGTCATGCGCGCGTAGGCGGCGTCGTCCATCAATGGATGCTCCGCCCGCGGAAAGAGCGCCTCCAAAATCTCGGTTTTGAGGATGCCCACGACCCCGCGGTCAATGTAGTTCAAAACCATTGCGAGCAGGACGAGGGCGGCGATGAGCCAGCGGAGGCGGTTGGGTTTCATGGGCGTTTTTTCAAAGGCGGCGGCTTGTCGCGGGAAAGTGTGCGCGCCCGGCGCCGCGGCGGCGTGGGGGCGCGGGCTGGAATACTGACTTCTTTTGCTGCCGCGAAAACGGCGGCGTCACTCCACCCAGCGGATTTTCGACGGCTCGAAAAAGCCCCGCATCGGCGGATTCTCCGCCGGAAACCCGATGGCGATGACGTTGAAGGGGATCTTTTTCGGATCCGTGATGCCGAGAATCTCCCGGAGGGCGGCCACGCGCGCCTCCCGCGGATAAACGCCGCACCAGCAGGCGCCGAGGCCAAGGGCGGCGACCTCAAGGAGGATGTTCTCCGTGGCGGCGGCGCAGTCCTGCTGGAAGTAGCCCTCGGCCCGCCCGCTTTGCGGCGCGGCGACCACCACGATCGCCGCGGCCGCCGTGTCGCAAAGCTTCACGCTGGCGTGGACGCGCGCGATCCGGTCGAGGACGCCGCGGTTGGTGATGACGACGAACTCCCACGGGCGCATGTTGCAGGCGGAGGGCGCCAGCATCGCCGCCGCGAGGAGGCGTTCCAGCTGCCCGCGCGTGACGGGCTTTCCGGGGGCGAACCGCCGGATGCTCCGGCGTTTTTCAAAAAGGCTGCTCATGCGGCATTCTTCCGGTCGCCGGGCGGCGGCTGTCAACGCCCGCGTCGGCCCGCCCCGTCACGCCAGCAGAATGAGCAGCTGCGCCGCCAGCACCCGCAGGAACATCGTCAGCGGATACACCGTCGCGTAGCCCACCGACGGCGCGTCGTTCCCCGCCGCGGCATTGGCGAACGCCAGCGCCGGCGGATCCGTCATCGAGCCGGCCAGCAGCCCCGTCAGGGTGTGGTGGTTGAGCTTGCAGAAACGCCGCCCCGCAAACCCCGCCAGCAGCACCGGCACGACCGTGATCAGGAACCCCAGCCCGATCCACCGCCAGCCGCCGTCATGGAGAACCGTCGGCAGAAACCGCTCCCCCGCGCCGATCCCCACGCACGCCAGAAACAGGCAGATGCCGACCTCCCGCAACATCAGGTTCGCGCTCGCCGTTGTGTAGGTGACGAGCCGGTAGCGCGCCCCGAAAATGCTCACCAGTATCGCCACCACCAACGGCCCGCCGGCAAGCCCGAGGCGGACCGGCTGCGGCGTCCCCGGCAGCGAGAACGGCACGCTCCCCAGCAGCACCCCCAGCGCGATGCCGATGAAGATCGGCACAAGGTTCGGATGGTTGAGCCGCTCCAGCTGGTTGCCGAGGAAACGCTCCACCCCGCGCACCGCCTCCTCCGACCCCACCACCGTCACGCTGTCCCCCACCTGCAGCGCGAAGTCCGGCGACGCCACCAGCTCCACCCCCGCGCGGTTCACGCGGGTGATGTTCACCCCGAACGTGTCGCGGAAATTGAAACGCCGCAGCGGGCGCCCGTTGATGGCCTGCCGCGTGATGAGGAGCCGCCGCGCCACAAGGCTCTTGTCCAGCGCCTCCCACTCCTTCCGCTCCATCGTCACCGCCGCCCCGAGAAACGTCTCCACGACCTCGCGATCCCCCTGCGCGACCGCCGCGAGCACCCGATCCCCGCTCCCCAGCGCGCTCTCCGCCGCCGCGATCTCGACCGCGTTGCTGTGCGCCCGCAGCACCCGCGACACGACAAACCGCCGCCCCGTGAGCAACCGGTGCAGATCCGCAATGCTCCTCCCGAAAATCGCCGGGTTGCGCACCTCGATGGAAACCAGCGCCACCCCGCGCTCCCCGGCGTCCCGCTCCGCCTCGAGCGCCGCCGTCTCCCGCTCCGCGTTGATCCGGAAAACGGCCTTGAGCAGCAAAAACGCCCCGATGACCCCCGCCACCCCCAGCGGATACGCCACCGCATAGCCCAGCGCGATGCTGGGGTCGCCCTCCCCGCCGTGCAGGTCCGCGAACGTCTGCTGCGCCGCCCCAAGCCCCGGCGTGTTCGTCACCGCCCCCGACAAAATCCCCACCATCGTCTGCATCGGAATCCCCGTGAGCGCGCGCAGCAGCAGCGTCATCCCCACCCCCCCCGCCACCCCCCCC
>JAISTY010000018.1 GCA_031272375.1 Opitutaceae bacterium
CCCGGCCGCGAGCAGGTTCAGCGTCAGCCCGCCCCGCCGGAACGTCGCGAAAAACCCCGGCCCGACCTGCAGCCCGATGGAATACACGAACAGAACCAGCCCGAACTCCTTCACGAAATGCAGCACCTCGTGGTCCGCCCGCATCCCGAAATGCCCCGCCGCTATGCCCGCGAACAGAACGAACGTGATGCCAAGCGACACCCCGAAAAACCGGAGCTTCCCCAGCGAAACCCCCGCGGCGATGACGAGCGCGAGCAGCAAAACCGTGTGCGCGACCCCGCCTCCGAAAAACAAATTGTGCAGCCAGTCCATAAAGACCGCGCATCCTGGGCGGAACCGGAACGCCCCCGCGATTGTTTTTTTGAAAACGCCCCCGCAAGCCGCCCGCTCACCGCTTGCCTTCGCCCGCCCCCGCGCGGACAGTCCCGCCCATGACGCCTCGCCCTTGGACGCCCACCGGAAGCAAAAAACTCCTGCGCACGCGCATCTTCGACGTCGAGGAGCGCGGCTACCGGCGGCCCGGCGGCGGGGAGGGAAAGTTCGTCGTCCTCGACGCCCCCGACTGGGTCAACGTCCTCGCCCTCACCCCGGAACGGCGCCTTGTCGTCGTCCGCCAGTTCCGCTTCGGCACCGCCGCCCTCTCCTGGGAAATCCCCGGCGGCGTGATGGAACCCGGCGAGGAACCCGTCTCCGCCGGCGCGCGTGAGCTGCGCGAGGAAACCGGACTCTCGGCCCCCGCGCCGCGCCTCCTCGCCAGCGTCAGCCCCAACCCCGCCTTCCTCGCCAACACCCACCACATCGTCCTCGCCGAAAACGCCGCCCCCGACCCGCGCGGCCTCTCCTGGGACCCCGACGAGGAAATCGAAACCCGCGCCATCCCCCTCGGCGAGGCGGACGCGTGGGTCCGCGACGGGCGCATCCGCCACAGCCTCGTCCTCGCCGCCCTCCTCCATCTGCGCCTCGCCGGCCTCGTGTGAGCCGCCCGCGTTTTCCTCCGTGCAAAACCGCCCGCCCTCCATAGAACGCCGCCCATGTCCGACTCCCTCCGCACGCTCCACTCCGCGCAGGCGCACTTCAACTTCCTCTTTGAAAACGCCCCCATCGGCCTGAGCTGGCGCGAGGTGCTCCCCGGTGGCGGCTACGGAAAAACCTTCGCCAACCGCCGCTTCTGCGAGCTGTCCGGCCTCTCCGCCGACGAAATCAACGACTTCAACAACGTCCTCAAAATCACACCCCCGGAGGAGCGCGCCGCCCGCATCGAATTGCAGAAAAAACTCAACGCCGGCGAGGGCGACTCCTTCACCGTCGAAAAACGCTACCTCCACCCCGACGGACGCGTCGTCTGGACCAACCTCACCGTCATGGCCGTCCGCGACACCTCCGGCGCCATCACCCACCACCTCGCCACCATTGAGGACATCACCTCCCGCCACGACGCCGAGACCCGCCTCCGCAACAGCGAGGCCCGCTGGCGCACCTACCTCCAGACCGCCACCGACACCCTCTACACCGTCACCCCCGCCGGCGCCTTCAAGTTCGTCTCCGCCGCCGTCACCCGCCACCTCGGCTACGCCCCGGAGGAACTCGTCGGCCGCGACTGCCTCGACATCGTCCACCCCGACGACCGCGCCGCCTTCGCCGAATACGTCCGCGGCGTCATGGACGGCAAAATCGCCTCCGCCACCATCGAGGCCCGCTTCCTCCACAAAAACGGCGAATACCTCTGGCACTCCACCTCCGCCTCCGCCTACACCGACCGCGACGGACGCCGCGCCTTCCTCGGCCTCAACCAGGACATCACCGTCCGCAAAAAGGCACAGGACGCCCTCAAGGTCGCCCTCGCCCAGCGCGAGGAGCTCGAACGCATCATCAACCGCTCCCAGACCATCGTCGTCCTCTGGCGCATGGAGCCGGGCATCCCCGTGGATTACGTCTCCAAAAGCATCCGCCAGTTCGGCTACGAGCCGATGGACCTCGTCTCCCGCAAAAAACTCTACGCCGACATCATCCACCCCGACGACCGCGACCGCGTCCTCCGCGAAACCGCCGCCCACGCCGCCGCCGGCGACCACGACTACACCCAGGAATACCGCATCCTCCGCGCCGACGGCGCCGTCCGCTGGGTCGAGGACCACACCGTCGCCCGCGGCGGCCCCTCCGCCCCCGTCGCCCTCCACGAGGGCCTCATCACCGACATCACCGCCCGCCGCGAGGCCGAGCAGCGCGCCCGCGAGATGAGCGAGCGCGCCCTCGCCCAGGCCGCCGAGGTCCAGCGCCACCTCAGCCCCCACGTCATCCCCGACCGCTCCAAAATCGAGACCGCCGCATTCTCCCTCCCGTCGGGACACATCGGCGGCGACTACTATGACATGTTCCCGGTGGACGACCGCCGCTGGGGCTTTGTCATCGCCGACGTCGCCGGCAAAGGTCCCGCCGCCGCCCTCATCATGGCCGACTGCCGCGCCGCCCTCCGCCTCTCCGCCGCGGGCGAGCCAAGCCCCGCCGCCGTCGTCAGGAAAATCAACCGCTTCCTCCACCCCGACATGCCCAACGGCATGTTCATCTCCCTCTTCTACGGCGTCCTCGACACGACAACCCGCCGCCTCCGCCACATCCGCGCCGGCCACGAACCGGCCATCCTCCTCCGCGCCGGCTCCACCAACCCCGAACTCCTCTCCCCGGAGGGCCTCGCCCTCGGCTTCGACGGCGGCGCGCTCTTCGACGAAACCCTCGCCGAGCAGGAAACCTCCCTCAACCCCGGCGACCTCCTCGCCCTCTACACCGACGGCGTCACCGAGGCCGCCAACGCCTCCGGCGAGGAGTTCGGGCGCGACCGCTTCATCGCCACCCTCTCGCGCCACGGCGGCGCCAGCCTGCGCAAGACGATCTACAACATCACCCGCCACCTCGCCGCCTACTCCACCCTCGCCACCCGCACCGACGACCGCACCCTCCTCCTCGTCCGGCCGAAGTGACGCGCGCCGCCCGTCAGCCCCGTTTCCCCTCCTCCACGAAGTCCACCCGCCCGTTCGCGAACCCCACCCGCAGATACGCCTCCGTCCGCGTCTCCCAGACCGGCGCGCTCACCGGAACGATGTGGACGCGGTAGGTCTTCGTCTTCGGATCGTAGGTGTGATACCGCTCGTAGTAGGTGTGGTAGCCGGCGAACACCTGGTAGAAACGCTTGTAAATCCACACCTCCTCCTCGCCGCCGGTCCGCGCCGTCCGCTGCGACGAGTCCGGGCTGCCCAGCGCGATATACACCATGTCCGTCGTGTCGCCGACCTGGATGCCGCCCTCCCGCAGCCGCTCCCGCGTCGCCGTGTCGAGCGCGTTGAAGACCGCCGCCTTCTCCCGCGCCCTGCCGTCGAATGTGTTGCACCCCGCGACCCCGGCGAGCAACGCCGCCGCCGCCAGCACTGTCAGCCATTTCTTCATGCCGCCAACGTGCCCTTCCCGCGCCCGCCCGCAAGCCGTCACACGGGGCGCGGGCCGTCCGGTCTCATCCCAACGCCGCCGGCGGCGGGTTGTTCTCGCGCGCGGTCACCAATTCCACCCGTGTGGCGCGGCCGGCCGCCGGGTCGTATTCGACCAGCGCGCCCGAAAGCCGCACGTCCTCCGACGCCACCTCGAACCGCCTCGGCATCCCGTCCAGAAAACGTCCCAGCACCGGCTCGATCTCGCGGCCGAGCACCGAGCGATACGGCCCCGTCATCCCCGCGTCGCACAGAAAACCGGTGCCCTTGGGCAGCACGGCCGCGTCCGCCGTCGGAACGTGCGTGTGCGTCCCGATGACCGCGATGGCGCGCCCGTCGAGAAACCACCCCATCGCCTGCTTCTCGCTCGTCGCCTCCGCGTGGATTTCAACCAGAAAGCCGTCCGCCTTGCCCTTTAACTTTTCCAGCATCGCCGACGCGCAAAGGAAGGGGCACTCGCCCTTCAGCCCGACAAACTGCCGCCCGAGCAGCGTGAAAACCCCCAGCCGGAATCCGTTCGGCGCCTCAAGGACAAGGTGGTCGCGCCCCGGACAGGCCGCCGGCAGGTTCGCCGGACGGCACACCGTCCTGAAACCGTCAATCTCGCCTTCCCAGCCGCGCTGGTCCCAGACGTGGTCGCCGAGCGTGAGGCCGTCAATGCCCGCGCCGAGCAGCTGCTTTGCCAGCGAGCCGGTGATGCCCGAGCCGGCGGCGGCGTTCTCGCCGTTGGCGACGACGAGATCCGCGCCCAGCTCCCGCCGCAGGCGCGCCAGCCGCCCGAAAATGATGTCGCGCCCCGGACGCCCGACGATGTCCCCGATGAACAGGATTTTTAACATGCGCGCATCATCGCCCGCCGCCCGCCGCGAAGTGAAGGCGGAATTCCCCGCCGCGCGGACGCAAAAAAACACCCTCCGCGGAAGGCGGGGGGCGTTTTAGGGAGTGGCTGCCCGACTAGGACTCGAACCTAGACAAACAGAGTCAGAATCTGTGGTGCTGCCATTACACTATCGGGCAAAAAATGGAGCCGATGATGGGACTCGAACCCGCAACCCACGCTTTACAAAAGCGTTGCTCTACCATTGAGCTACATCGGCGTTGAAAAAGGAATTGTCCAAGGAACGCGTCCCGCGCGCGGCGGCAGCTTGTCCATCCGGGAAAACATCCGTGAACCGGAACTCCGAAACGGTTGGTTTGGAGCAACCTCCACGCAAGCCCGACAAGCCGCCGGCGACTGCGAAAGAACGAGGCGCGGAGGAGGCGGGTTAAGGAGCCGCTTGTCAAGCGGGCTTTTGGGCGGGACCGCGCCCCGGCGCGCCCCGGCGCCGGCTTTCACGCGGGCAGGTGCGGGAGGACTTTTTGCCAGATGGATTCGGGGTCGAGGCCATTGGCGGCGCGGAGGTCGGCGACGCTTGTGCCGTGCCCGATGAAACGGTCGGGCCAGCCGATGCGGACGACCGGGGTTGCCAGACCGGCCTCGGAGAGGGTTTCGAGAACCGCCGCGCCGAAGCCGCCGGCAAGGGCGCCGTCCTCAAGGGTGACGATGAGGCGGTGCTCGCGGGCGTGCCGGAGGAGGAGATCGGCGTCGAGGGGCTTCGCGTGGCGGGCGTTGACGAGGGTCGGCGGCCCGCCGAGGCGCGCCCCGATTTTCGCGGCGAGGGCGCGGGCGTCGGGAAGCATCGCGCCGAGGGACCAGACGGCGGCGCCGGCGCCTTGTTGGAGAAGTTGCGCCTTTCCGATTTCGAGAAGCGCGGGGCTCTCTTTGATTTTGACGCCGGCGGCGGCTCCGCGGGGATAGCGGATGATGTGGGGGCCGTGGTTCTGCCGGAGGGCGGTGTGGAGCATGTCGGCAAGCTCGTCCTCGTCGGCGGGCTGCATTATTACGGCGTTGGGCACGGGGCGCAGGAGGGGGATGTCGTAGAGCCCGTGGTGGGTGGGGCCGTCGGCGGGGGAGAGGCCGGCGCGGTCGAGGCAGAGGGTGACGGGGAGGTTTTGGAGGGCGATGTCGTGGATAATCTGGTCAACGGCGCGCTGGGCGAAGGTGGAGTAGAGGGCGAGGACGGGGCGGGCGCCCTTGGCGGCGAGACCGGCGGCGAAGGTGGCCGCGTGCTCCTCGGCGATGCCGACGTCGTGGAAGCGTCCGGGGTGCCTCGCGGCCATTTTGCCAAGGCCGGTGCCGGAGGCCATCGCCGCGGTGATGGCGACGACGCGGCTGTCGGCGTCGGCCTCGCGGAGGAGGGCGTTGGAAAAAACCTCCGTGTAGGTCGGCGGGGTGCCGGGGCGTCCGGGCGTGGTTTCGCCGCTGCCGGGGTTGTAGGGGGCGGCGCCGTGGAATTTCTCCGGGTGGTCGAGCGCGGCCTGCAGGCCGCGGCCCTTCTGGGTGATGACGTGGAGGAGGACGGGGAAGTCGGCGTCGCGCGCGAATTCAAGGTGCTTTTGGAGTTCGGGGAGGTTGTGGCCGTCAATGGGCCCGATGTGGCGGAGTCCGAATTTCTCAAAGAAGCCGGACTCGGCGAAGAAGTCCTTGGTCTCGCGTTTCCAGAGGGTCCAGAGCCGGTGGAGGCGCTGTCCGGCGGGGGTCGCGGTGACGGCGGCCTGGATGCGGTTGTGAACCTTGTTGTAAGCGCGCGAGGTGGAGAGCCGCGCGAGGAGCCGCGCGATGGCGCCGACGTTCCGCCCGATGGACCACTGGTTGTCGTTGAGGATGATGACGAGGCGGCGGGTTGTCGTGGCGATGTTGTTGAGCGCCTCAAGGGTTTCGCCGCAGGTGAAGGCGCCGTCGCCGCAAAGGGCGACGACGTGACCGGGGAGCTTTTGCAGGTCGCGGGCGGCGGCGATGCCGAGGGCGGCGGAGAGCGCGGTGCCGGCGTGGCCGGCGACAAAGGCGTCGTGGGGGGACTCGGCGGGGTTGCAGAAACCGGAGGGGCCGCCGGTCTGCCGGAGCCGCGAAAAGCCTTCGTGGCGCCCGGTGAGGAGCTTGTGCGGGTAGCACTGGTGGGAGACGTCGAAAAGGAGGGCGTCGCGCGGGGTCTCGAAGACGCGGTGGAGCGCGATGGTCAGCTCGACGACGCCGAGGTTGGGGCCGACATGCCCGCCGTTGCGGGCGGTCGCGGCGATGATCCGGGCGCGGATCTCCGCGGCGAGCGCGGGGAGTTCGCCGGCGGGCAGGCGGCGCAGGTCGGCGGGCGAGCGGATGGCCGCGAGAAGAGGGGCGGGCGGCGCGCCGCCGGTGGCGTCGGTTCCGGGCATGGCGCGGTTCATTCGGCTCCGGCGCGCGCGCCGCCGGGCGCCTTGAGCTGCCCGACCTTGATTTCGGCGGTCTCGAGCTGGCGTTCGCACAGCTTGAGCAGGCCGGCGGCCTCCTCGTATTTGGCAAGCAGCCCGGCGAGCGGGATCCCGCCGCCCTCCATGTCCTCGACGATGGCCTCGAGCCTTGCGATGGCCTCCTCGAATGCCGGCGGTTGTTCGGTGGTGTTTTCCTTCATTGTGGTCGGGCGCGGGTATTACGGGGGCGGCGCGGGGGGGCAATGTTTTAGAGGGACCGCCGCCCGTCCGGTTTTTCTCCTTCACGGAAAACGCCCCCGCTGCTACCCACGCGCCCGTTCACATGTCCCTCTCCGCCGCCACCCTCCTGTCCGGTCTGCTGCTCGCCGTTTCCGGCGGCCTGCTGCTCTGGAACAACCCCGCGTTCGCCGCGGCCCTGCGGGCGTTCCCCCGCTCGAAAACCGCCGCGCTCGTCCTCTTCGGCGCGGGCGCGGCGTGGTTCCTGTGGCTCTTCTGGCACGCGGCCGAGGCGGACCGCTTCTCCTTCCACAACCTCCTCTTCGTCATCCTCGCGGCGACCGCCGTCCTCTCCTTCCGCCTGGTCCCCGACTTCCTCGCCGTGCGCGGCGCCGCCGTGCTGGTGCTGCTGGCGGCGGCGCACCTGCTGGAC
>JAISTY010000088.1 GCA_031272375.1 Opitutaceae bacterium
GTTTGTCGAACCAGAAGCCGATGAGGAGGTAGGAGGCGAGGCCGACAAGCTCCCAGCAGGCGAAGAGGAGGAGGAGGGAGTTGGCGACAATGAGGCCGAGCATCGCGGAGGCGAAGAGGGCGAGGAAGCAGAAGAAGCGGGTGAAGTTGGGGTCGTCCTTCATGTAGCCGGCGCTGAAGACGAAGATCATGAGGCCGACGAAGGTGACCATCGCGAGCATGAGGCCGGTGAGGGGGTCGAGGAGGAGGCCGAGCTGGAGCGGGGTGTCGGCGACGAGGAACCAGGTGGCGTTGAAGGCGGTGTGGTCGGCGGGGCTGGCGAGAGCGGTGGCAAGGGCGATGAGGGAGAGGGCGAGGGCGGCGGCCATGGAGCCGATGGCGAGGGTGGCGGACAGGCGGCGCCCGGCGCGGGGGGTGACGGCGGAGAGCGCGGCGGCGGCGAGGGGGAGGAGGGGGATGAGCGCGAGGAGAAGCGGGAGTGGTTCGGACATGGCGGGAAAAGTGGCGGCGGAGGTTTGCGCGAAACAGAGCCGGCGCGAGAGGAAAAAATCGCCGCGGGCGGCGTCAGACGCGCGCCTCGAAGGAGCCGTCGGCGCGTTTCACGACAAGCCGCCGCAACTCGAGCATCAGCAGCAGCCCGGAAACTTTTTCGACGCCCAGCCCCGTTGCCACGGAGACGGCGTCGGCCGTCAGCGCGGCGCCGTTGGCGAGGCAGGCGAGGACGGCGGCCTCCTCCGGCGGCAGGTTGTCCGGCGGGCGCGGCGCGGGGGCGCCACCGCCGTCCCCGCCGGAGGCGTCCGGTATCGGGCGGGGGCGCAGGCCGCCGAGGTAGTTCAGCTCGGAGAGGATGTCGTCCACACCGGTCAGGAGGGTCGCGCCGTCGCGGATCAATTGGTGGCAGCCCGCGCTGGTCTCCTGGTCAATGCGGCCCGGCACGGCGAAGAGGAGGCGGCCCTGCTCGCCGGCGAAGCGGGCGGTGATCATGGAGCCGCCGCTCACGCCGCTTTCGACGACGACAACGGCCTCGCAAAGGCCGGAGACGATGCGGTTGCGCATGGCGAAGGACTGGATGTCCGCGCGCCGTCCGAGGGGGAATTCCGAGAGGAGCGCGCCGGCGGCGGCGACTTGTCTGAACAGGTCCACGTTCTCCGGCGGATAGACGATATCAATGCCGGTGCCCAGCACCGCGGCCGTTTTGCCGCCGGCGGAGAGGGCGCCCTCGTGCGCGGCGGCGTCAATGCCCCGTGCCAGGCCGCTGACGACGCAGAAGCCGAGGCGTGCGAGGCCGGCGGCGAGTTTTTTGGCGGTCGCCAGGCCATAGAGGGTGGTGCGGCGGCTGCCGACGATGGCGACGCACGGGGCGTCGAGGACGTTCGCGCCCTTCCGGTAAAAGCCCACCGGGGCCGAGTCTATTTCGCGCAGAAGCCGGGGATACTCCGGGTCGCTCCGGGTGACGAAGACGACGCCGGCCTTTTCCATGCGTTCCTCCTCGCGGGCGATGTCGAAGAGTTCGCGCCAGCCGAGGATCGCCGCGCTGGCCGCCGGGCCGATGCCGCGCACCTGCTCGAGGTCGTGTTTGCCGGCGTCGAAAACCTGGGGCGCGCCCCCGAAGCGGGCGATGAGGCGGTTGACGGAGACCGGCCCGATGTGGGGCAGGGCGTTGAGGACGAGGAAGGCCCGTTTTTCGGAAAGCTCGCTCATGGGCGGCACACCAACGGACAAGCCGCCGCCGCGCAAGTCCGGCGGGCGGATCAGGGGCGTGCGTCGGTTCCCCAGCGGCGGTGCATGAGGCGTTCCCAGGGGGAGAAGAGGATTTTGTCCGCCAGCAGGCCGACGAGGACGATCACGCCCATGACGCCGATGACCGCGTCCATCGCGTGCAGCTCGCGCCCGTAGTGGAGCAGCTGGCCGAGGCCGAAGCCGCTGAGGATGGTGACGAAGATTTCCGCGGCCATGAGGGAGCGCCAGGCGAAGGCCCAGGATTGTTTCATGCCGCTGACAACAAAGGGGAGCGACGCGGGCAGGATGACGCGGAGCCAGGTCTGGAGGCCGGTGGCGCCCATCGTCCGCGCGGCGCGGGCGTAGAGGGGGGGCGCGTTGCGGACGCCGGTCTCCGTCGCGAGGATCATGGACCAGACGGTTCCCATGATGACGACGAAGAAGAGGGCGGCCTCGGTCTGCCCGAACCAGAGCAGGGCGAGGGGCACCCAGCAGACGCTTGGGAGGGTTTGGAGGCCGAGGGAGACGAGGCCGAGGGTGTCGTTGACGGCGCGGAAGCGGGCGGAGAGCAGCCCCAGCGGCAGTCCGATCAGGACGCCGCAGGCGTAGCCGAGGAGGAGGCGGCGCAAGGTCACCAATCCCGCCGCCGGCAAGGTGCCGTCGAGGGTGGCGTTCCAGAGGTAGCGGCCGACCGCGGAGGGCGGCGGCAGCAGGACTTCCGGCCAGACGCCCGCGCGGCAGACGAGTTCCCAGGTCGTGAGGAGCGCCGCGAAGAAAACAAGCGCCGTGGTGGGGCGTTTCAGGGCGGGACGGCGGCTTGTCGTGGCGGCGGCTTGTCGCGCTGCCGGCGGGCGGGCCTCGCCTGCCTCGTGCCGCCGGGCGTCGGGGAGGGTTTCCTTCAGGGCGGCGGTGATTTCGCGGGCGTGGGCGACGACGGCGTCGCTGTTGATGTCGCGGGGTCGCGGGAGGTTGACGGGGAACTCGCGGAGGACGCGGCCGGGGCGCGGCGAGAGGAGGACGACGCGGTCGCCGAGGCAGACGGCCTCGCGGACGTTGTGGGTGACGAAGAGGATGGTTTTGCGGCGTTGTTCCCAGACGCGCTGGAGGTCGCGGTAGAGTTGCTCGCGGGTCATGGCGTCGAGGGCGGCGAAGGGTTCGTCCATGAGGAGCACGCGGGGGTTCGGGGCGAGGGCGCGGGCGAGGGCGGCGCGCTGCCGCATGCCGCCGGAAAGCTCGTGGACGCAGGCGCCGGCGAAGTTTTCAAGCCCGACCAATGAGAGGTAAAACTCCGCGACGCGGGTGCGTTCCGTCCGGGTCAGGTTCGGCTTGTGGCGCAGCCCGAAGCGGACGTTGGCGAGGGTTTTAAGCCAGGGGAAAAGGGCGGCGTCCTGGAACATCACCATGCGGTCGCGTCCGGGTCCCGAAACGGGGCGTCCGTCGGCGAGGACGCGGCCCTCGTCGGCGCGGTCGAGGCCGGCGAGGATGTTGAGGAGGGTGGATTTGCCGCAGCCGCTCGGGCCGAGGAGGCAGACGAATTCGCCGTCGGCGACCTCAAGGGAGAGGTTGTCAAGGGCGCGGACGGGGCGTCCCGATGTCTGGAAGGATTTGCCCACGCCGCGCACGGAGAGTTTGGAGGGCGCCACCGGCGCGAGTTCGCCGGAAAGGGAGGTGTCGGCAGGGCAAGGCATCGGGGAAAAAGGAGAGAGGCGCGGAGGGTGGCGGTTGGAACGGGAGGGAGAAACCTAAAATTCCGTTTTTTTGCCGCCGCAACCCGCCGGGTTTGAAAAACAACTCGACAACCCCCGCGAAATGCCGACCTTCCCGCGGCATTTCCGGCGCCGCGCCGCCGACAACCCGCCGCGCCACCGCCTCTCCCCCTCAACCGCAACCCGCGTTAAATAAAACCAAGCACAAACCAAACCATGCCAACGATCTCCCTCTTTTACGGCCTGTTGGTCAGAATGTTCTTCAAGGATGTTGAAAAACACCATTCGCCACACATCCATGTTGAATTTCAGGGAAATATCGCCGTCTATTCGATACCCGATGCGGCGGTGCTTGCGGAGAGTTGCCGCCGGGAAAACATAAGCTGATTGTTGCGTGGATTGAGATCCATAAGGAGGATCTTCTTGCGGATTGGGAACTTGCCGTTGCCGGCAAACCGTTGTTCACCATCAAGGGACTCGACCAATGAATATCAAAACCGTCATACCTTCCCAAAATCACATATTGGAGGTTGTTTTCGAGGACGGACGCGCCGGACGTTTCGATGTCACACCGTATCTCAACGACGAGGTTTTCGCGCCCTTGAAAACGCCCGAACACTTCCAACAAATCAGAAACGGCGGCTATTTTGTGGAATGGGCCTCCGGCGCCGACCTTTCCGCCGACACTATCGAAGCCGGTCTTGTTTCATATTCATAATTCCGCCGGCAACCCGCCGCGCCGCCACCTCTCACCCTCAACCGCAACCCGCGTTAAATAAAACCAAGCACAAAACAAACCATAACAACAATTTCGCGTAGCTTCGGCTGCTGTCAGTCACGAGATAAACGAAGACCGCATTGAGTTTGGCATAGATGAAACAACTATTCCGTGCAGAAAATTCTATCTTTTTGACCACGAATTAGAAACCTCTTACAGTGTCTTTTATCAAGACGGGCGCGCTGCGACAAAACGGCTCCGTGATTTGCTTGGAAAAGATGTTTTCGCATTTCCAAAAGACGAAGAGATTTTGTGAGACATTATTGAGGCGTGCACTTCTCCCGGCGACTTGATTTTGGATTCGTTCGCTGGGTCGGGGACGCCGGCGCACGCGGTTTTGAAAATGAACGCGGAGAATGTCTCACGCGAAGGCGCGAAGACGCGAAGCGGGGAAAAGGCGCAGCCGGAATTGTTATTGGTTCCCGCCGATGTCGCCGGCACCGGCAGTCAACAAGCCGCCGGCACCGGCAGTTCATTGTCAAACAACGCCGGCGCCCTTCGCGCCTTCGCGTCTTCGCGTGAGAATAATGAAAACGCAAACGCCGGTGCCGGCACTCTCACGTCCTCGTGCGAGAACGAAGACAACCCGCCGCCGCGCCGTTTCATTTTGATTGAGATGGACCCACGGCTGTCTGATTAAGGCGGCGAACCGCATGATATAATTATTTTGTGGTCAATAGATTATTTAGGGTTAGAACGTGTGCTCGATTTCAAATCGAGTCAAATGCGCACTTTGGCAACTTAATGACTGCGAATTGATTATTGTTTTTGAACAATTTGGTCGGAATCCGGT
>JAISTY010000099.1 GCA_031272375.1 Opitutaceae bacterium
CGGCCTCCTCAACGTCCTCCCGCTCCTCCTCCTCGCCCTGCCCGCCGGCGTCCTCGCCGACCGCCTCGACCGCCGCAAAATCATCACCGCCACCTCCGCCGCCTCCTGCCTCCTCTGCGCCCTCCTCGCCCTCGTCACCCGCTTCCACGCCGCCATCCCCGACGCCGCCCCGCTCCGCGCCGTCAACGCCCTCCTCGCCGGCGCCGCCGCCTGCGTCACCTCCGGCGGCGCCGCCGGCGCTGTCCGCTTCGACAACCCCGCCCTGCCCCTCGTCTTTCTCCTGCAACTCCTGCTCTCCGTCGCCTTCGTCATCGGCAACCCCGCCCGCGCCGCCCTCGTCCCGCGCCTCGTCCCCGCCCCGGCCCTCTCCAACGCCTACCGCTGGAATTCCAGCGCCTTCGAGCTTGCCGTCACCCTCGGCCTCCTCCTCGGCGGCCTCGTCGCCGCGTGGAGCTTCACCGCCGTCTATGCCTTCGCCGCCGTCTCCGCCGCCGCCCTCGCCGCCGGCATCTCCGGCATCCGCCTCGCCCCCGGCGACAAGCCGCCGCCCGGACAAGCCGCCGCCGCTCCCGCCGGCGCCTCCGGCCTCTTCGCCGGCGTCCCCTTCATCTGGCGCCAGAAAGCCGTCCTCGGCGCCATCTCCCTCGACCTCTTCGCCGTCCTCTTCGGCGGCGTTGTCGCCCTCCTCCCCATCTACGCCGTCGAGGTCTTCTCCGGCGCCGCCGTCCCCTTCCTCGACGGCGCCACCTCCCACCGCTTCGTCACCGGGCTTCTCCGCGCCGCCCCCGCCCTCGGCGCCGCGGCGATGGCCGTCGCCGGCGCCTACCTGCCCCCCTTCAAACGCCCCGGCGTCGCCCTCCTCTGGACCGTCGCCGGCTTCGGCGCCTCGCTGCTCGTCTTCGCCCTCTCCAAAAACCTCTGGCTCTCCCTCGCCGCCCTCTTCGCCAGCGGCATGTGCGACAACGTCAGCGTCATCATCCGCCACACCCTCGTGCAGCTCCTCACCCCCGACCGCCTCCGCGGGCGCGTCTCCTCCGTGAACCAGCTCTTCATCGGCTGCTCCAACGACATCTCCGAGCTTCGCGGCGGCCTCGTCGCCGCCCGCCTCGGCGCCGTCGCCGCCGCCACCCTCGGCGGCTTGTGCACCCTGCTGACCGTCGCCGTCGTCGCCGCCGCCCTGCCCTCCCTCCGCGCCGTCCCCCCGCTCGACAAACTGAAACCAAGCGGCGAAAAGAAACCGCATGACACCTTTTGAGTTCTTCAAAAACGACCGCTACGCCGCCGCCGCGGGCATCGAGCTGCTTGAAATCGCCCCCGGCCGCGCCAGGGCGCGCATGGAGGTGCGCGACGCCCACCTGAACGCCGGCGGCACCGTCCAGGGCGGCGCGGTCTTCACGCTCGCCGACCTCGCCTTCGCCGCCGCCGTCAACGCCTCCGGCACCCTCGCCGTCTCCGTCGAGGCCGGCATCCGCTACTTCAAGTCCCCCGGCCCCGGCGCGATGCTGCTCGCCGACGCCCGCGTCGTGAACGACCACGCGAAACTCCCCGCCTACGAGGTGCGCGTGACGGACGCCGCCGGCGTCCTCGTCGCGCTTTTCACGGCGACGGCCTACCGGAAAAAAACGCCACTGCCGTTCGCCTGAACGCCCCCGCGCCGCGTTCAAAAAACAACACGCCCCAAAAGCATTCGCGCCCCGTCCGGCGCGCTTGCCGCCCGCCCCGCGCCGCCCCAGCCTCGCCGCCGTTTTCACCGCCCTTCCAAAATGAAACCAAAAGCCCTCCCCCTCCTCCTCGCCCTCACCCTCGCGCTCCCGGCCGCCGCCGCCGATTACTGGTGGAAGGGCGGCAACACCACCGGCGACAAATACACCACGACGGAGGGCTACACCACCGGCCTCGGCAGCAATTGGGAGGGCAACGCCGCCCCCGCCGGCACCTCCATGAACCTCTTCTTCGGCGAGGTCGCCGTCCCGGTGGACGGCTACCTCCCCTTCAACAACGTCCGCTCCAACCTTGGCCAGAACATCAACAGCAAGACCATCGCCTCCCTGAACTTCCTGCAAAACGCCACCGCCGGCTACCGCTTTCTCTCCTGCAACGACCTCCTCTTCGCCGACGGCGCCTCCATCACCAACGATTCCCCCTACACCGTCGAAATCGTCGGCAACTCCTCCGGCCGCACCCACGGCCTCCTCGGCTCCCTCGTCCTCAACGCCAACGCCGGCGACCTCTTCCTCGGCAACACCGTCTATGCCGACAACGCCTCCGCCACCGCCCCGACCGACGTCACCAAAAACGGCGCCTATGCCGTCACCTTCAACCAGACCCAAACCTTCACCGGCAACCTCACCGTCAACGCCGGCGTCGTCCGGCTCCTCGGCTCCGGCACCCTCGGCGACACCACCGACGCCGGCACGGGCAAAGTCATCCTCAACGGCGGCGACCTCGACCTCGCCACCACCAAGACCGCCTCCCTCAACCGCGCCCTCTCCGTCACCGCCGCCTCCGCCACCCTCACCGCCGGCAACTCCGCCGGAACCACCGGCCACAACTACAACTTCGGCGCCCTCTCCATCGGCTCCTCCACCCTCCACATCCGCGCCAACGCCAGCGTCACCGCGGGCGGCGCCACCGTCACCTTCAACGGCGCCCTCATCACCGGCGACGCCGTCTTCGACGTCGGCGACGGCGCCTTGTTGAGCCTCGGCGTCTCCTCCGTCGCCGGCGGCGCGCACGGCGACGCCGGCACCAGCCTCACCAAGACCGGCGCGGGCCTGCTCCACCTCTACGCCGTCAACACCACGCCGGAGTTTTACGGCAACATCACCCTCCTCGAAGGCGACCTTCGCTTCCAGAACAGCGTCCCGATGGGCACCCACACCTTCACCATCGGCGGCGGGCGCGTCCTCTCCAACGCCTACAACCAGCACCGCCAGCTCGGCGGCAACCTCGTCCTCAACGGCTCCTTCACCTACGGCGACACCGCCTTCAGCGGCTGCATCAGCTTTGTCTCCACCAACGACACCCTCCTCCAGACCACCCCGGTCATCACCACCCTCCGCAACAGCACCTTCCTCGCCGACGCCCTCGGACGCTTCACCTACGCCGACGGCACGACCGACACCCACACCGCCAACGGCAGCCAGCTCGTCCTCACCGGCTCCCTCAAGGACAACGGCCTCGGCTTCGGCCTCACCAAGGAGGGCGACGGACGCCTCGTCCTCCAGGGCCTCCTCTCCGACTACTCCGGCGACGTCACCCTCAACACCGGCTTCCTCGAGGTCCGCGGCGACGCCCAGAGCCTCGGCAGCGGCTCCCTCGTCCTCAACGGCGGCTTGTTGCGCCTCGCCCCGCAGGGCGCCACCGGCACTTTCAGCTACGCCAATTCCGGCGTCGCCCTCAACGCCGACGCCACCCTCGTCCTCGACCGCTACTCCCTCACGGTCGCCGTCACCCACCGCTTCGGCGACCTCGCCGTCAACGCCCCCGCCACCTTCTCCGTCCTCCACGGCTACAACGTCGCCGCCAACGCCGACGCCACCCTCCAGTTCGGCAACATCACCCTCTCCGGCGCCACCACCTTCGACGTCGGCGAGGGCGCCGTCCTCGTCCTTGGCAAAGTCTCCGGCAACTCCGTCCCCATCACCAAAACCGGCGCCGGCACCCTCCGCTTCGACGCCACCTCCGGCGTCTCCGCCAGCAACGGCACCTATGGCGACATCATCCTTGAGGACGGCTGGCTCCAATTCCGCTTCACCCCCGCCGAAACCGCGCCCGCCAGCGTCGGCGGCAACCTCATCCTCCGCGGCGGCAAACTCTCCTCGAACGACACCCCCTCCCGCACCTTTTACCGCCCGCTCGCCATCGAGGGCGACGTCACCCTCGGCGACACCGTCGCCAACGGCACCCTTGTCTTCAACGGCTCCATCACCCTCTCCGGCGTCCGCTCGCTGAACATTTTGAGCAAGGTCTGTTTCAACGGAACCGTCACCGGCGGCGGTCTCGAAAAATCGGGCGCCGGCGAACTCGCCATCAACGGCGTCAACGGCGACTTCGGCCCCGTCGCCCTCCGCGAAGGCCGCCTCTCCAACACCGGCAAAATCGGCGGCGCCGTTTTTCTGGGCGACACCGGCGCGCTCGAAGCCTCCGTCGGCCTGAAGGCCGGCGCCGTCAGCTTCGGCTCCACGCTCAACATCACCCTCGACCTTGCCGGCGCCGTTCAAGGCGGCACGGCCATCACCCTCGACTCCCTCGCCGCCGCCGGCTCCTCCGTTTCCCTCACCCTTCTCAACGCCAACGACGCCCTCCTCGACGGCTACACCCTGCTCTCCATCGGCTCCACGCTGCTCTCCGCCTCCGACTTCCACATCTCCGGCACCTCCCTCGACTGGGAGTTTGCCGGCGGCGCGCTCCAGCTCTCCGCCCCCATCCCCGAACCCGCGACAACCGCCCTCCTCCTCGCCCTCGCCGCTCTTGCCCTGTTTTGGGTTCACACAAAGGGCACAAAGTCCCCAAACTTTTGAACAGAAGATAAAAAGAACAAACCGGAAGGCTCTGTTCTCAAGAGGTTAAATACCCCGTCCCACCTGTCCCCTGCTATTCGTCCCCTCCTACGTCCCCTGTCTCTTATCTTTAATCTCCGCGCGCGCCTTCGTGTGACGCCAAAAAAAACGGGCGCGAGGGTGTCGCGCCCGTTGGAGGGATGACCGGCTTGCGCCGCCCTTACTTGATGAAGAGCAGCTCGCCGTAGGTCGGGAGCGGCCAGATGTCGTCGGCCACCTCGGCTTCGAGGGCGTCGGCGTCCGCGCGCACCTTGCTTTGGGCGGCGCGAACCTTGAGCGCGTGCTTGGCCTGCGCGGTGGCGTCGCCGGAGAACTTCTCGCGAAGCGTCTCAAGCTCGGCGATGCCCTTCTGGAGGCTGGCGACGAGCGCGCTGGCCTTCTTCAGCGCGGTGGCGTCGCCCTTGACGCCGGCGGCCTTCTGCGCGGCGAGGGTCTCGCCGAGGCGGACAATGTGCTTGTTGGCGGCGGGGACGATGAGCGTCTTCGCGATCTCAATCGCGGAGTTCAGCTCGGACTTCACCGTCTTCACGTAGGTCTCGACGTAGATCTCGTAGCGGGACTCGAGTTCGCGCTCGGAGAAGACGCCGTGTTTGACGAAGACCTCGACGGAAACCTTGTCGAGGAGCGCGGGGAGGGCGTCCACGGAGGTCTTGAGGTTCGGGAGCCCGCGCTTGGCGGCCTCCTTGTGCCAGGCCTCGGAGTAGCCGTCGCCGTTGAAGACAACCTTGCCGTGCTCCTTGATGATTTCCTGCAGCACGTCCTGGATGGCGTCGTTGAGAGCCGCGCCTTTTTTGCCCTCAAGCTTGGAGGCGATGTATTCGAGGGAGTCGGCGACGATGGTGTTCAGCGCGACAAGCGGGCCGGCGATGGACTGGCCGGAGCCGACGGCGCGGAACTCGAAACGGTTGCCGGTGAAGGCGAAGGGCGAGGTGCGGTTGCGGTCGCCGGTGTCCTTCGCGAGGGGCGGGAGGATGTCCACGCCGACGCGGAGGGTGCCCTTGCCCTTGGAGGTCTTGGCGCCGCCGGCCTTGATCTGCTCGAAGATGGCGTTGAGCTGCTCCCCGAGGAAGATGGAGATGATGGCGGGCGGGGCCTCGTTCGCGCCGAGGCGGTGGTCGTTGGAGGCGGAGGCGACGCAGGCGCGCAGGAAACGGCTGTGGATGCTCACGGCCCGGATCACCGCGGCGCAGAACACGAGGAACTGCGCGTTGTCGTGCGGCGTGTCGCCCGGATCAAGCAGGTTGCCCTGGGTCTTGTTGCCAAGGGAAAAGTTCACGTGCTTCCCGGAGCCGTTCACGCCCTGGAAGGGCTTCTCGTTGAGGATGGCGACGAGGCCGTGCTTTTTGGCGACCCGCTTGAGGATGGTGCCGACGAGCTGGTTGTGGTCGGCGGCGATGTTGGCGCTCTCGAAAACCGGCGCGATTTCGTATTGCGCGGGAGCGACCTCGTTGTGGCGGGTCTTGATGGGAATGCCGAGTTTGTAGCACTCATTGTCCACCTCCATCATGAAGCCGAGCACGCGCTCGGGGATGGCGCCGAAATAGTGATCCTCGAACTCCTGCCCGCGCGCGGGCGGCGCGCCGAAAAGGGTGCGGTCGTTGATGTAGAGGTCGGGCCGCAGATAGAAGAGGTTCTCGTCAATGAGGAAATATTCCTGCTCCGGGCCGGCGGTGGCGGTGACCATTGAGATTTCCTTGTGGCCGAAGAGCTTGAGAATGCGCTGGGCCTGCTTGTCGAGCGCCTGCATGGAGCGGAGGAGCGGGGTCTTCTTGTCAAGGGCCTCGCCGGTCCAGGAAACGAACGCCGTCGGAATGCAGAGGGTCGCGCCGTTGGGGCCTTGGAAAATGTAGGCGGGGCTGGTCACGTCCCAGGCGGTGTAGCCGCGGGCCTCGAAGGTGGCGCGGATGCCGCCCGAGGGGAAACTGGAGGCGTCCGGCTCGCCCTGGATGAGCGCCTTGCCCGAAAACTCGGCGACCGCGGTGCCGCCGCCCGCGGGAACGAGGAAGCTGTCGTGTTTCTCCGCCGTCAGACCGGTGAGCGGGAAAAAGACGTGCGCGAAGTGCGTGGCCCCCTTCTCAATGGCCCACGCCTTCATCGCCGCCGCAACCTCGTCGGCAATCGTCATGTCGAGCTGGGATCCCGTCTCGATGGTTTTCTTGAGGGCCTTGTAGGTGTCCTTCGAGAGGCGGCGCTGCATTTTCGAAAGATCGAAAACGTTTTGCCCGTAGAGGTCGCCGGTGAAGACGGCGGCGGCGTCAATGGAGACGGCGCGGGGCTTGGTGGCGACCGCGGCGCGGATGGCTTCTGTGCGAGTGGTGGTGCTCATGTTCGGTGGTTGGTGTGGTTGAAATTTCCCCGGCCGGACGCCTGGTTCGGCGGCGTGACCGGACGGTCTGTTTCGGGGAACAGCGAAAATCCCCTGCGTCCGCGAATGTCAAATGCCTTATACAAAGAATAGAATTCTCTAATTCGGATGCGGCCATCCCATTACCTTTTCCTCAACAGCCGCCTCCGACACGCGGTCTCCCGCGCCTACTCGTCGCCCCGCCAGACGCCCGCGGCCTTTCCTATCAGCTCCCGCTGCTCCCGCGTCCATTTCCCGGCGCGCGCAAGAAAGGCCGCGTAGCCCCGCACCGCCGGATGCGCCCGTGCGTTGACCCCCAGCGACCCCAGCGCCGACCGCAGCACCGCCTCCTGCGCGAGCCGCGTCAGCGTGTCGCCCTCCGCCGTCTTCCCCGGATAATCCGCGTATTCCACCGCCGACGCCACCCGCTCCACCCACTCGAAACGCCCCGACGCGAAAAACCGCCCCCACAGCACGTCCAGCTCCTGCGACGAACGCGGAACGCCCGCCGAAAGCTCCGGCCACCCGAACTCCCGCACCGGCGCGCTGTCCTCCCACAACGTCTCCCCGCACCACGCCGGACGGCTCTTCGTCCGCCTCAAAAAATACCCCATCGCGAACTCCAGCCCCACCCGCCTCAGCCCCTCCGCCCCGTCATACGCCCGCGCGAACAGCGGTTGCAGCCACTCATTGTCGCGCAGCACCTGGTCGTAAAAACCCAGCAGCACCGCCATCGCCCCGTCCAGCTGCCGCGGACTCATGCCCGAAAAATGCCCTTCCAGCCCCGACAGCAGCAACGCCGGCGTCGGCTGCGAGTAATACCGCATCAGCCACTCGTTCCGGTTGAAACCCGCCGCCGGCTCCAACCACACGAACGGCGCCACCTCGACCGAGTCCCTCAACTCCGTCTCCGCCCCGGCCACCCGGTCGCGCACAACCGCACGGATCTCGTGCCGCCCCGTCCGCGCCGCGTTCTCCTCCCAATACGTCAGCTGCACATCGGGAAACACCAGCGTCCGCGACGACGGCACCTTGCCGCGCCGCGCGACCTGGTTCGCCGCCCGCTCCACGCTCCCGTCCGGCTTCCGAATCTCCACGTCGAAATCAACGCTCATGTCGCCGTCCCCGTCCAGCGTCTGCCCGCGCGAAAGCACAAAAATCCGTATCCGTTGCCCGAGAAACAGGGCCGTCGGCTTGGAAAACGCCATCCCCTGCCCGACGTCCACCGAACGCAGAAACAAATCCGCGAGATGCGGCTGCGTCGTCACGACCAACATGGGGTTGAAATCCGACGCCATCGCGTGCGCCTCCGTCACCAACGCCCCCGGCGCGTTCCCCCCGGCGCAAAGCCCCGCGATGACACACCCCCCCTGCAAAAGTTTTCTTGTGTTGAGCATGATACTGCCGCCGCAACCTGCCCGTCCCCGCAAAACCGTCCACCCAAAACAAAATCGCACCCCAAAACCGCGCTCCCCATCCCCACACCCCGCAAATCTCACCCATAAGTCCTATTCCCCGTCCCCTCTCCCCGCCGCGCCCTTTGTGCCCTCCGTGTTCTTCGTGTTCCTTGTGTTTAATTCTTAATTTCCAACTCCTAATTCCTAATTTCTAATTTCCGCCGCCTCCCATGAATCGCCTCCCCCTCCTCTGTGCCCTCTGTGTCTCTGTGGTTCACTCCGCCGCCGCCCTCAACGCCTCCACCGGCCCCGGCATCCGCCTCTCCTGGCACCCCTCCCCGTCCGCCGCCCAAATCCTCCTCAAACAAAACGTCTATCTCGCCGACCCCGCCATCCACGTCGCCCCCGACGGCTCCACCCTCCTCGCCTCCCACTCCTACTTCGGCGGTCAATACTCCGAGGTCCCCGCCGCCAACATCACCCTCACCCCCACCAAACTCTTCCGCTCCACCGACGCCGGCGCCTCCTGGTCCCCCGCCGCCGAATGGCCCCGCTCCCAGCACGCCTCCTTCTTCAACCACAACGGCACCCTCTACTCCCTCTACACCGTCCGCTTCGACGTCCCCGGCGACGCCCGCGCCGCCGCCCACACCGCCATCCGCAAATCCACCGACAACGGCCTCACCTGGACGCCCGACACCCCCGCCGACGCCTCCGCGCCCGGCTACCTCCGCTCCGGCTCCCTCTCCACCCCCAAAACCCCCGTCATCCACAACAACCGCGTCTGGATCTCCGCCGGTGCCGGACAAATCCTCTCCGCCTCCCTCGACGCCGACCTCATGCTCCCCGCCTCCTGGGCTTACCGCTCCACCGGCATTTCCGCCTCCGAGGACAACGTCCCCGCGTCCTGGCCCCAAGGCATGACCGCCCAATTCAAACTCTGGTCCGAGGCCCAAATCGTCGCCTCCCCCGCGACCGGCGTCGTCACCCTCCCCAAAATCCAAATGAAAGGCTCCACGCCCTCGACCACCCCGCCCGTCCCCCATTCCTACCAAACGCCCCACACCGCCCTCCTCCGCTACAACGCCCACAACACCGCCCCGACCCTCGACCCCGCCAACGGCTTCGTCCCGCTCCCCGGCACCGAGCAGAAATTCGCCGCCACCCACGACCCCGTCTCCGGCAAATTCCTCGCCCTCACCAACACCGTCCTCCCCGCCTTTGAGAAAAAACAGGACCCAAAACACCCCGGCCAATACCTCCACGAACTCGTCCGCAACACCGCCACCCTCTACACCTCCGCCGACCTCCTCCACTGGGACCTCGAAAAAATCATCCTCCACTCCGACAACGTGGACCACGACGCCTGGCAGTATTTCAACTGCCTCCCCCACGGCCCCGACCTCCTCGTCGCCTCCCGCACCGCCTTTCGCACCCCGGAGGACGCCCACGACACCCCGCGCGGCCACGACTCCAACCTCCTCACCTTCCACCGCGTCCCCGCCTTCCGCTCCCTCGTCCCCGTCCACCGCCTCAAAATCGAAAACGCCACCGTCACCCGCGCCGAACTCACCGACCACGACCCCGCCCCCCTCGGCAACTTCGTCCTCGGCCCGCAACCGCGACAACCCGCCGCCCTCGCCCACGACCCCGGCTCCGGCAACATTTACATCCTCCAGACCGACGGCGCCGTCCTCCTCTGCGACCCCCTCGGCAACCTCCTCGGACAAGCCGCCGCCATCCCCGCCGCCCTCGCCTCCGCCGCCTCCCTCGAAATCCCCCAATCCCCGACAACCCGCCGCGCCTGGAACCAACCCGGCTCCGGCGACTGGTCCGACCCGCGCAACTGGCACTACTTCTCCCGCCCCGACACCCCCGCCGAAACCGCCGTCCTCGGCACCGCCGCCACCGCGCCCGCCACCCTCACCCTCAACCAGTCCCTCACCCTCAACGCCCTTGAGTTCCGCAACCCCAACCCCCTCACCCTCGCCGCCGGCAACTGCGTCGCCGGCAACGGCGCCCTCCTCTCCTCCGGCGCCCTTGTCCTCGCCCCGAACCCCGGCACCGCCGCGCCCCCGTCCCTCACCGTCCACCAAGGCAACCACACCCTCGCCGTCCCGCTCACCTTCGCCGCCAGCGCCTCCCTCGCCATCGCCGCCGCCTCCTCCCTCAACATCACCGCAACCCTCGCCACCGCCCACCCGCTCCTCCTCGACATTGACCTCGCCGGCCAACCCCCCGACACCCCGCCGCTCGCC
>JAISTY010000128.1 GCA_031272375.1 Opitutaceae bacterium
GATGAGGAGCGCGGGCAGGGAGAAAAACATGCCGACCAGCGCGCCGCCGGTCGCGCCCGCCATGCCCCATTTGCCGCCGCCGAACAGCCGCGCGCCGATGGCGGCGCCGGCGAAGTCCACGACGAGCGAGAGGAACCAGATGAGGGCGACCAGCCCGATGGCGGCCCAGCCGAGGTCGCCCGGCAGGAGGAGCTTGTGGAGGACCATCCCGAAGAAGATGAGGGTGGTGCCGGGCAGCAGCGGAACGACGACGCCGAGCGTGCCGACGGCGGCGAGGAAGAGCGTGAGGGTCCAGACGAGCGCGGGGAGCATGGCGGGAGGCGGTTGCGGTCGCCGGAGCAAGCCCGCCCTCCGGCGCGGACGCAAGGGTTGTCCGGCGGCGTTTCCGCCGGCGTTTTCCGCCCGCGAAATTTTTCGCCGCCGGTGTTGCGCGGCGGGGATTTTGGTGGGCTAATGCGCGGCAATTTCCTCCGCCCATGCCCTCTCCAGAGTCCCCCGATCCCATCAGCGCCCCGGATTTTCTATCGCGCGACGAGCTGCGCGCCGTCCAAGGGAAACGCCTCCGCGGGATGGTGGAGATCGCCCACGCGAACGTCCCGCTGACGCGCGGGCGCATGGACGCGGCGGGCGTCCGGCCGGAGGACATCCGCGGCATCGAGGACATCGCCCTGCTGCCGTTCACGACGAAGCAGGACTTGCGCGACACCTATCCGTTCGGGCTGGTGGCGTGCCCGCTGGGCGACGTTGTCCGTTTCCACGCCTCCAGCGGCACGACCGGCAAGCCCATCGTCGTCGCCTACACCCGCGAGGATCTGGCGGTCTGGACGGAGGCGATGGTGCGCTCGATGGTCATGGCCGGGCTGACGAAGGAGGACATCGTGCAGGTTTCCTACGGCTACGGGCTGTTCACCGGCGGGCTTGGGGCGCACGACGGGGCGCAGGCCTTGGGGGCGTCGGTCGTGCCGGCGTCGGGCGGCAACACGGAGCGGCAGCTGATGCTGCTGAAGGATTTCGGGGTGACGGCGATTTGCTGCACGCCGAGCTATTTCCTGCACCTGATGGATCGCGGCGAGCAGCTGGGCGTTGACTGGAAGGCGCTGCCGCTGCGCAAGGGCATTTTCGGCGCGGAGCCGTGGACGGAGGCCATGCGGGAGCGCATCGAGGCGGGCACGCGCCTGAAGGCGTTCGACATTTACGGTCTTTCCGAGATCGCCGGGCCGGGCGTGGCGATGGAGTGCCGCTGCCAGGCCGGCCCGCACATCTTCGAGGACTTTTTCTACCCGGAGATCATTGATCCGAAGACGGGCGAGGTGCTGCCCGACGAGGCCGAGGGCGAGCTGGTCATCACGACGCTTTCGAAGCGCGCGATGCCGATGCTGCGCTACCGGACGCGGGACATCACGGCGCTGACCTCGGCGCCCTGCGCCTGCGGGCGGACGCTGCGGCGCATCAAGCGCATCGGGCGCCGCTCGGACGACATGCTGATCATCCGCGGCGTGAACCTGTTTCCCTCGCAAATCGAGGCGGCGCTCCTGCAGGTCGAGGGCACGCTGCCGCACTACCACATCATCGTGGACAGCAAGCGCGACCTCGACGTGCTGGAGGTCCAGGTGGAGGTGACGCCGGGGGTCTTCGGCGACACCATCGGCGCGATGGAGCGGTTCCAGGCGAAAATCGAGAAGTCCATCGAGGTCGTCACCGGCCTTCACGCGGCGGTCACGCTGGTCGCGCCGCACACCCTGCAGCGGAGCGAGGGCAAGGCGAAGCGGGTGACCGACCGGCGCAAACGCTGACCATTTTTTTCCAACCCAAGAGGTGTCCCATGCTGCTGAAACAAGTCACCGTTTTCCTTGAGAACAAACCCGGCGCGTTGAGCGCGCCCTGCCGCCTCCTCGCGGACGCGGGCGTCAACATCCAGACTTTCGCGCTGGCGGACTCGCGGCAGTTCGGGCTGCTGCGGCTGGTGGTCGCCGAGTGGGAGAAGGCCGTCGCGCTGCTGGCGGGCGCGGGCTTCGCCGTGAAGACCACGGACGTCCTCGCGCTGGAGATGCCGGATCGTCCGGGCGGGCTGGCGGGGATTTTCGCGGCGCTGGAGAAGGCGTCGCTCAACGTCGAATACACCTACGCCTTCACGGTGAAGTGGGAGGGGCGCGGGCTGGTGATTTTCAGCGTCAACAACCCCGCGGCGGCGGTGCCCGCGCTCAAGGCCGCGGGCATCAGCATCGTGGCGCCGGCGGAGCTTCTGCGGCGTCTGGCGGCCTGACGGCGGCTTGTCGCGCGGGGGCGTCAATAGCTGTCGCCGGTGAGGCGGGTTTTGCCCCTGAAGATCCAGTGGATGGCCGCGGTGTAGGCGAGGACGCAGGGGAGGCCGGCGAGGGCGATGACGAGCATGATTTCCAGGGTGTGGGGCGAGCTGGAGGCGTTGCGGATGGTGAGGCTGTTGGCGGCGCCGGGGTTGCTGAAGACGAGGTTGGGATACATGCCGGCGCCGAAGAGGGTCATCAGGCCGAGCATCGCGGCGCAGGAGGAGAGGAAGGCGCGCCCG
>JAISTY010000141.1 GCA_031272375.1 Opitutaceae bacterium
GCATGGAGGTTTTTTTTTACAGAAGATAAGAAGAGGGATGAAGAGGGGTGTGACCTGCCGTGGGGCGCCGCATGTTAGTAATTGACAATTAATAATTAGCAATTAACAATTGAGTGTGCGCGCCGCGGGGCACCGCGGACGAACAGAGCCTTCCGGTTTGTTCTTCTTATCTTCTGTTCAACGGATTGGCTCCTTTGTGTGAACCCCGCCCGCCCCTCTTTTATCTTTCATCTTTAATCTTTCATCTTCCCGCATTGGGATGCGCGGCGTTTTTTATGATGAAGTGTTTTATTGCGATGTTCGGGCTGGCGGTCGTGGGCGCGGCGGGAGGCGCGGCGCAGGGATTGCTGGCGGAGGAGGCCGCGGCGGTGACGGCCGCGGGCGCGGCGGCGGATGTCTCCGCGGCGGATGACGGCACGGTGGCGTTCCACCTGCAAAACGGCGTGGTGCGGCGGCTTGTGGACGGCACCCTGCGGCTGCTGGAAATCGGGGACGCCCGCGTGACCGGCAACAGAGCCTGGCACTACGTCGTGGCCGCCGGGTTTGTCGTGGTCTTCTGGCTGGGACGGCGGCTTGTCGTGCCGCTGGCGTTCAAGTGCCTCCGCGCCCTCGCCGGCAGAACCCGGACGAAATTGGACGACCGCATGGCCGACGCATTGGAGCAGCCGGCGGGGGTGTTTGTCACATTGACGGGACTGTTCGCGGCGACGCGCGTGCTGTTTTTCCCGGAAACGCTGGAGCGGGTGACGCTTGTGGCGGCGAAATTCGCGTTCCTGCTGACGCTCGCGTGGGCGTTTTTGCGGGCCTTGAACGCGGTGCTGGATTTCTGGACGCAGCAGGCCGTCGAGCGCCGCAAGCCGACCGTGCTCGTGTTCATGCCCTGGATACGGCGGACGGCCGGGGTGCTGTTCGCGCTCGTCGCCGCGCTGCTCATGGCGGAGTCCTTCGGCTTCCATGTAAAACCCTTCCTTGCGGGGCTGGGGCTGGGCGGCCTGGCGTTCGCGCTGGCCGCGCAGGACACCCTCGCGAACCTCTTCGGCGCCGTGGTCGTCGCCATGGACCAACCCTTCCGCCCGGGCGATTATGTCAAAATCGGCGACAACGCCGGGACGGTCGAGGACATCGGCCTGCGTTCGACGAAGCTGCGGACGCCGCAGAAAAGCGTGGTCGTCATCCCGAACAAGACGGTGGCGGCGGAGGCCATCAACAATTTCAGCCGGATGGGGCAGCGGCGCGTGGAGCAGACGCTCGGGCTGACTTACGACACGACGCCGGAGAAGATGGAGCAAATCCTCGCGGATCTGCGGCAAATCCTCGCGGAGGACAGCGGGGTGGCGCCGGATTACGTCGTCGCCAACTTCACCGCCTACGGCGAGTCGTCGCTGGACATACAAGTCATTTATTACACGGCCAATCCGGACTTCCGGCAGCACCTTGTCGTCCGCGAGCGCGTCAATCTGGCCTTCATGCGGGCGGTGGCGGCGCGGGGGCTGTCGTTTGCGTTTCCCTCGCAAACGGTGCATTTCGACGGCGAGGTGGCGCGGAAGCTCGCGGAAAAGTGAGGCGCCATGGATTTCAGACGGTTCAGCGCCATTGCGGAGGCGGTTGTGCGGGCGACGCGCGACAAGCTGCCGCCGGAGTTGCGCGGGTTGGCCGAGGACGTTCCGGTGCTCCTGCAACGCCTTCCCTCGCGGGAGTTTTTGGAGGAAGGCTTGGAGGAGGACATCCTCGGTTTGTTTTCGGGGACGCCGCACGGGGCGGAGGCGGGCGAGGCGCTGCCCATGCCGCCGCAGATCTTCCTGTTTTTGGAAAACATCCTCGATGTGGCGGAGGACGACGTCGCCGTTTTCCGCGAAGAAGTGCGGCTGACGTATCTGCACGAATTGGGGCATTATTTCGGCTGGGACGAGGAACAAGTCGCCGCGATGGGGTTGGAGTGACGGAAGCCGCACCCCGCGCTTGACACCCCTTTTGCAAGCACTGACCTATCCCACTTTTCCAAACCCTCTCATGCCCGCCAACACCTCCCTCACCCGCGCCAAATGGACGCTTCCGCGCGTTCTTCTTTGGGTCTTCATCACGCTTGCCGGCGCCGCCGCCATGGGCGTCGTGGCCTTTGCCCGCCAGGAACCCCTGTTTGTCCGCGCCGACGGCACCGGCATCAACGCCCTGTGGCTCGTGGTCGCCTCCGTGTGCGTCTTCATGATCGCCTATCGTTTCCACTCCGCGTGGCTCATGGCGAAAGTCCTCACCATTGACGAGATGCGCGCGGTTCCGGCCATCACGAAGGCGGACGGCCGCGATTTCGTGAAGACGAACCGCTGGGTTGTTTTCTCGCATCATTTCGCGGCGATTGCGGGCCCCGGCCCCTTGGTCGGTCCGGTGCTGGCCTCGCAATTCGGTTATCTGCCCGGAACGCTGTGGATTTTGATCGGCGCGACGCTGGGCGGGGCGGTGCACGACTCCATCGTGCTGTTCGCCTCGACCCGCCGCAACGGACGCTCCGTCGGGCAAATCATGAAGGACGAAGTCGGCTCCTTCGCCGGCGGCCTCGCGATGGTCTCCATTCTCGCGATTCTGGTCATCATCATCGCGGTGCTGGCGTTGGTGGTGGTCAAGGCGCTCGCCAATTCGCCCTGGGGGACGTTCACGATCGGGTGCACCATCCCGCTCGCGCTCGTGATGGGCGTGATGATGAAGTCCGGGAAAGTCCACATGGGCGTCATCACGGCGATCGGCATCGCCGGGCTGGTTTTCGCCGTTGGCGGCGGATATTATCTGCACAACTATCCCGCGGTCGAGCAATGGCTTACGTTGCGGGGCGTTTCGCTTGCCTGGATCATCATGGGCTACGGGCTTGTGTCCTCGTCGCTGCCGGTCTGGCTGCTGCTGGCGCCGCGCGACTATTTAAGCTCCTTCATGAAAATCGGCGTGATCGCCTTTCTCGCCGTGGCGATTGTGGCGCTCGCGCCGCCGATGCAAATGCCGCGCCTGACGGAATTCATCAACGGCGGCGGCCCCGTGCTGCGCGGGGCGGTGTTTCCCTTCTGTTTCATAACAATCGCGTGCGCGGCGATTTCCGGTTTTCACTCGATCATCGCCTCCGGCACGACGCCGAAAATCATCCCGAACGAGAGGGACATCCGTGTTGTCGGCTACGGCGGCATGATTACGGAGATGCTTGTGGGCATTGTGGCGCTGTTGTCCGCCTGCACGATGAAGCCCGGCGAATACTTCTCCATCAACCTCTCCGAAACCGCCTCGGCCCGCGAAATCGCCGCCATCCTGCCCGACGCGCTCGCCAGCCGCGGCGTCAAGCTGCCGCAAGCCGCCGCCGCGGATCTCGCGGGCGGGGCGAAGACCGCCAAGGAACTCGCCGCCGTCCTGCCCGAACGCCTTGCGGCTTCCGGCGCAACGCTTTCCGCGCCCGATGCCGCCAAGCTTGTGGACGCCCTCTCCAACCAAATCATCACCCAAAAGGTCACCGCGAAAGTCAGCAAGCTCGCCAACGGCAACCCCGCCTACGCCGTCACCGCCGCGGACATGGACAAGCTGGCCGCCGATGTTGGCGAGAAGACGATGATCGGGCGCACCGGCGGCGCGCCCACCTTCGCCGTCGGCATGACGCACATGCTCGCG
>JAISTY010000192.1 GCA_031272375.1 Opitutaceae bacterium
AAGCGCCCCCGCCCCGCGTCCTCCTCACCCGCCGACAAGCCGCCGCCCTCCCCGACACCCTCAACCCCGACACCCCTGTCGAGGGCATCTATGAAAACATCCCCGTTCTCGAAATAGACCCCGCCGACCCCGCCCAAATCGCCGCCGCCAACAAGCTGCCGCAACCCGTCCTCGCCGCCCTCCCCGACAAGCTGCCGTCCGACCCCGTTGACGCCCACCGCCTCCTCGCCGCACGCCTCGACCCGCGCCACGCGATTCTGTTGAAGGACACCCTCGACCCCGCCTCCGAACCGCCCGCCGCGCCCGCCCTCCTCTCCGCCCTCCGCCTCGGCGCCCGCCTCTGCGACGGCATCGGCGACGCCGTCCTCCTCCGCGCCGAACCCAACCCCGCCGCCGCCCTCGCCCTCGCCTACAACATCCTCCAGGCCGCCGGCGCGCGCGTCACCAAAACCGAATACATCTCCTGCCCCAGCTGCGGGCGCACCCTCTTCGACATCCAGCCCGCCGCCCGCCGCGTCCGCGAGAAAACCGCCCACCTCAAGGGCCTCAAAATCGCCGTCATGGGCTGCATCGTCAACGGCCCCGGCGAAATGGCCGGCGCCGACTTCGGCTACGTCGGCGGCGCCCCCGGCAAAATCAACCTCTACGCCGGACGCGACTGCGTGGCGGTCAACATCCCCGAAACCGAGGCCGTTGACCGCCTCGTCGCCCTCATCCGGCAACACGGCAAATGGGTCGAGCCGCCCGCGCCCGTTTTGCCCGCTGAAAACTCCGGGGCGTCCGGCTGATTTTCCGCCCGCCCCGCCGCCCGCCGCGCGCCCGTTCCCGGCGGCCTCCCGGCGGTTTCCTCGCTTGACCGCAACGGGGTCGCTTTCACGGTTGCGCGCCATTCCCGTCCTCCCGAACCCATTTTCCAGCCATGAGCCGCCTCCCAACGATCCTCACCGCACTGCTCCTTCTGACGGCGGCCTGCCCCGCCCAGCAGGACAACCTCGACGGGCGCTACGCGAACGGCGTCGTCGCCGTTGTCGAGGACAAGGTTATCACCGTCGAGGATCTGCGGCGCGAAATCGGCCCGCGCGTGCCGGCGGTGCAGCAAATGTCCAGAAACGAGAAGGAATTCAACGAGCGCCTCGCCGTCATCCAGGAGGAAACCATCCAGGAGCTGATTGACAGGGCCGTGGTCGTGAAGGAGTTCCGCAAGGGCGACGGCGAGGAGGGCGAGACGCGCAGCGTGCCGGCCAGCTATATTGACAACGCCATCTCCGAGGAACTCATCACCCGCTTCGACAACGACCGCTCCAAGTTTCTCGGCTTCCTGAAGGCGATGGGCTACACGATGCGCGAATACCGCCAGAAGGTGGAGGAGGACATGATTTACGGCTTCATGCGCGGCCAGCAGCGCAAGAGCGCCAACATCGTCAGCCCCGCCAAGGTCGAACGCTTTTACGCCGAAAACCGCGACCGCTTCTACCAGGAGGCCCAGGTGAAACTCGCCCTCATCGCCCTCAACCGCAAACCGGGCGAGACCGACGCCGACCTGTCCGCGCGCGCCGCCGCCGTCACCGCCCGCGCGCGCGCCGGCGAGGACTTCGCCAAGCTCGCCGAGGAGGTCAGCGACGACTCCAAAAAATCCCAGGGCGGCGACTGGGGCTGGCAGAAAAGCTCCGACCTGAAGGACGATTTCAGCGGGCCCCTGTTCAAACTGCCGAAGGGCGGCGTCGCCGACCCGGTTCTGATGCCGGACGCCGCCTACATCCTGAAGGCGGAGGACACGAAGGCGGGCGGCATCCAGCCCCTCTCGGAGGCGCGCCCGGAAATCGAGCGCATCCTCTCCGGCATGATGGCGCGGGACGCCGAGGAACGCTGGCTGGAGCGGTTGAGGCGCAACGCCTACATCCGCATCTATTGACCGTCCCGCCCCGCCGCGCCGCCCGGCGCCAGCTGCCTCGCGTAGGCGCGGTATTTCGCCGGCGTCATCCCCGTCCGCCGGTGGAACAGCCGGTGAAAATGCGCGACGTCCGAAAAACCCGTCACCAACGCGACCTGGAGGACGCTCATGCCGGAGTCGTTGAGCAGCTCCATCGCGGCGCGCAGGCGCCGCTGGATCAGCAGATCGCGGAACGTCGCCCCGCAGCATTGCCGGACAACATGGCTGCCGCGGCTCTCGCTCAGGTTCAGCGTCCGCGCCAGATCCGCCAGCGTGACGTCCTCCGTGTAGTTCTCCTCGATGAACCGCAGCACCGCCGTCTGCCGCCGCGTCAGCGAGCTGCTCGCGAAGGCATCGGGCGACTTCGACGGCCGCACGTGCTGGAAATCCGCCACCCAGAGGCGCAGCCGCGCGGCAAGCTGCCGCAGATGCTCGAGGATGTCCTGCGCGGCGGCCTCCCCCGCCGGCTCCGGCGACTGCGCCGCGCGCCAGGGCGGTTTCCGCCAGCGCGTCGGCCGCGCGCGCGGGTGATCCGGCGACAAGTCGCCGCCGGGCAGCCGCGGCCCGGCGAAAAGCACCCAGGCGAGCTTGCCCGCGTTGAAAACGGGCACGACCCACTCGACCAGCCCGGCGTGGCAGACGTGGACGCGGCCCTCCGGCATCGAGGCGAGCCTCGGACGGAGCTGGTGCACCTCGAAGGCGATGCACGCCGGCTCGTGCCCGCAGGCCTTGACCGCGAGGCAGAGCGGCGAGCGGTGGTGGAAACGGTCCGGCAGGATGAACGGCGCGAGGTTGCCCTCAAGGTCGTGGATGCTCACGCGCACCTTGTGGATGCGCTCGAACGCCGAAATCGCCTGCTCGGCGGCGGCGAGCCTCGGTCGGGGCGGCGGGTTGTCGGGAATGCTCATGGGGATTGTTCGGGTCGCGGCGCCGGCGGACAAAAGCGCGGCGCCAGCGGAAAAAGTCAGTTTCCCGCCCCCGCGCGCAAGGCGTTTCCACGGCGCTCCGTGCTTCACTTTCCGCGCCGCCGCGCCCTCCCTTCCCGCCGGCGGCAAAAACCACTGAAAGGCACCCATGAAAATCACAGTCCTCGACGGCCTCACATTGAACCCCGGCGACAATCCCTGGGACGCCCTGCTCGAATTCGGCGGGCTGGCGGTCCACGACCGGACGCCTCCCGCGGAAATCCTGACGCGCGCGGCGGACGCCGACATTCTCCTGACGAACAAAACCGTCCTCTCGCGCGAAACCCTCGACAAGCTGCCGCGCCTGAAATTCGTCTCCGTCCTCGCGACCGGCCACAACGTCGTGGACGGCAAGGCCGCCCGCGAGCGCGGCATCCCCGTCTCCAACGTCCCCACCTACGGCACCGACTCCGTCGCGCAGCACGCCCTCGCCTTGCTGCTCGAGCTGACCAACAACGTCGGCGGCGCCGAGCGCGCCGTCCGCGACGGACGCTGGGAGGCCTGCGCCGACTTCTGCTTCTGGGACCGCCGGACAATCGAGTTGCGCGGAAAAACCCTCGGTCTCGTCGGCTTCGGCAAAATCGGACAACAGATGGGGCGCCTCGGCCTGGCGCTCGGCATGGACGTGATTTACGCCGACCGCTCCGAGGTGCGCGCCCCCGGCCTCGAAACCGCGCGGCGTGCGACGCTGGAGACGCTGTTCGCGGAGGCCGACGTCGTCTCGCTGCACTGCAACCAGACGCCGGAGAACGAGCGCTTCGTGAACGCCGCCCTGCTCGGCCGCATGAAGCCGTCCGCCTTCCTGATCAACACGGCCCGCGGCGGCCTGATTGACGAGCCGGCCCTCGAGGCCGCCCTGCGCGCGCGGAAAATCGCCGGCGCCGGCCTCGACGTCCTCTCCTCCGAGCCGCCCTCCGGCGGCAACAGCCTCATCGGCGCGCCGAACTGCGTGATCACGCCGCACGTCGCCTGGAGCAGCCTCGCCGGGCGCCGGCGGCTGATGGCGACGACCGTGGGGAACGTCCGCGCCTTCCTCGCCGGCGCCCCCGTGAACGTCGTGAATTGAGCGGCGCGCGGGCGCGCGTCACTTCGCCGACAGAAACTCCGCCGCGCTTCCGGCGGCCTGTTCGCGCGGCACCTCGCGCTCGCCGCGGGCGGTCATGTCGCGGAGCTTCACAACGCCGCGCGCCAGCTCGTCCGCCCCGTAAATCAGGGCGAGCCGCGCGCCCGCCTCGGAGGCCAGGCGGAACTGTTTCCCGAAGGGCGTCTCGCGCAACGGATACTCCACGCGGAAGCCGGCCTCGCGCAGGCGGCGGATGTCGCCGAGCGCCGCCGCCCGCTCCGCCTCCCCGCCGATCACCGCGTAGGCGTCGCAGGCGGGCGCGGGCGGCGGCGGCTTGCCGCGTTGGTCGAGCAGCAGCCCCATCGTCACGTCGCCGATGGCGAAGCCCGCCGCTGGAAGCGCCGGCCCGCCGAGTTTCCCGACAAGGTCGTCGTAGCGCCCGCCGCCGGCGATCGCCCGCAGCTCGCCCTTGCGGTCGAAGGCCTCGAACACGAAGCCCGTGTAATACGCCAGGCCCCGCACGACGCCGAGGTCCACCGAGACGAAATCCCCCAGCCCCATCGCGCCGAGGCCGCCGAGCAGCTTTTTCCAGTCCGCCAGCCGCGCGGCGATGGCGTCGTTCATGCGGCCCGCCAGCGCCGCCTCCAGCGCGCCGAGGCCGCGGATGTTGAGAAAGGCGAGGATGCGTTCCCGCGCCCCCGCGGGCAGCGCGCCGTGCTCCTTCTCGAAGGCGTCGAAGACCGCCTCGCCGGCCTTCTCGAACTTGTCCGCCGCCGAAAGCACGCCGCGCGCCCGCGCCTCGTCGAGGCCGAGCGCCGCGAGGAAATGGAGCCACAGCGTCCGGTCGCTCAACCGCACCAGAAAGTCCTCCGGCGACAGCCCGAAGGAGGCGATGGTCTGCGCGAGCAGCGCGATCAGCTCGATCTCCGCCTCCGGCCCGGCCTCGCCGAAAATGTCCGCGTTGAACTGGTAAAACGCCCGCTCGCGCCCGCGCTGCGCCCGTTCGTAGCGGTAAAATTCCGCGATGCTGAACCACTTGATCGGGCGCTTCAGCGCGTTCGCCTTCGCGCCGACGAGCCGGCACACCGTCGGCGTCATCTCGGGCCGCAACGCCACCTCCCGCCCGCCTTTGTCCGTGAAGCTGAACAGCTGCGCCTCGATTTCGTCGCCCGACTTGCGCCGGTAAAGCTCCAGCGGCTCCAGCACGGGGCCGTCGTATTCCCGGAACCCGAAGGCCTCCGCCATCCGCCGCCAGCGCCCGAAAATGAATTTCCGGCGCTCAAGGGCGTCGGGATAAAACTCGCGGAAACCGGGCAGTGACTGGAATTGGCTCATGGTTCGCGGCGATGCAAACGCCCGCGCCGCTCCGCGCCACCCCAATTTTCACAGGGCGGCCTTCACGCGCCCCGCGCCGGCGGCGGCTTGTCCGCCTTCGCCGGATTTAACAGGGAGGCGGCGATGGTGACGGCCAGGATGCCCCCGATGACCGCGAGCGAGAGGGCGATGTCGGGATGCCAGCGGGCGGGCAGCATCATCTTCACGCCGACAAAGCAAAGGATGGCCGAAAGCCCGATGTTCAGGTAGCGCAGGTGCCGCATCGCCCCGTTCAACGCGAAATAAATCGAGCGCAGTCCGAGAACGGCGAATATGTTGGAGGTGAAGACGATGAACGGATCCTTTGTGATCGCCAGAACCGCCGGAATGGAGTCCACCGCGAAGGCAAGGTCGGTGCTCTCCACCACGAGCAGCACTAAAAAGAGCGGCGTGGCGACAAGGCGCGCGTTCTCCCGGATGAAAAAACGCCCCCGCGCGTCGTCGTTCTCCGCCACGCGAAAGTGTTTTTTGAAGAAACGGACGGCGACGTTCTTGGAGGGGTCAACATCGTGCGAGCCGGGCAGGGCCATCCTGACGCCCGTCACCACCAAAAAAGCGCCAAGCACATAGACAAGCCAGTCAAAGCGTTCCAACAACCGCGCGCCCGCGAGGATGAACACAAGCCGCATGACCGCCGCCCCGACAATGCCCCAGAACAAAACCCGGTGCTGAAAACGCGCCGGCACCTTGAAAAACAGGAAAACCACTATGAAGACGAAAATGTTGTCCACGCTGAGCGAGATCTCGACAAGATAGCCCGCGAGAAACTCCAGCCCGCAGCGCCCGCCAAGCGTTTGCCAGACAATAAGATTGAAAACAAGCGCAAGCGCCCCCCAGACCCCGCACCAGGCGAGCGACACCCCCATCGCCGGCGTCCGGTTCCGTTTGTGGAAAATGCCGAGGTCGAGCGCGAGCATCGCCGCGACAAACACGCCGAAACCCGCCCACGCCCAGGCGGGGACGGAATGCGCGGCGGTTGCGGCGGCTGTGTGCATAGGACGGGCACGGTAGCCCCCCACGGACACCGCGCAAGCGCGGACTGGAACACGAAGGCACGAAGTTTTTTCGCCTCACAGGAAGCCGAACCAAGCTGGGTCAAAGGAGGGCAGGGGAGCTGGCTTTCTTGGATTGGGTTTGTGTCTTTGTGTGAGCTTTTCCCATCCACGGATTCCGCCAATGGTCACAAATTCACAATACATTTAATATCAAAAAGTTCCATCTGTGCAATCCGTGAAGATCCGTGAAATCCGTGGTTGGTTTGGGCTGGGGGAAATGGATAGGTCGTAGGATTAAATAAATTGATTTTAACCAACAAGAAAATCCGAAACGCCACCCATCAAACGCAATCTAATCTTTGCAACTGATTATGTCGGAATAATTTTAGTTGTTTTCTAATTCCGACCGAATAATCCATTATTAAATCAACTAATTTCAGCATCCGCAAATTCCCTCTTGAACAACCTGCCGCCGCCCTGTTTCGCAGGGGACGTCAATGCAAACCGTCCGCCCATGTCCACCACGCCCATACTGAATCTCAACCGTTTCGACGCCTCCGCGCCCGGACTTGACGCCGCCACGCTTCGCATGGTTCGCCGCCGCGAGGCCGCCTTCGGCCCAAACTCCGTGCTGTTCTACAAAAAACCCATCGTCGTCGCCTCCGCGTCCGGCGCGTGGATGACCGACACCGACGGCAACCGCTACCTCGATCTCTACAACAACGTCCCTTGCGTGGGTCATAGCAACCAACACGTTGCCAATGCGATATGCAACCAGTCGCGCATCCTTTCCACCAACACCCGCTACCTTTACGAAACCATCCACGATTACGCGGAAAAGTTGCTCGCGACATTCCCCAATCCTTTGCGCAACATCACTTTCACATGCACCGGAAGCGAGGCCAACGACCTCGCCCTCCAAATCGTCCGCGCCTGCACGGGTGGCGAGGGCATCATCATCACGGAGAACGCTTACCACGGCAACACCACCGCCGTCGCCGCCTGCTCACCGTCCGCCTGGCGCACCGGCGCGCCGCCGCCCGCGAACATCCGCCGCGTCCCCGCCCCCGAACGTTTCCGCTCCGCCGACCCCGACCCCGGCGCCACGTTCTCAAAAAACATCGAACTCGCCATCAACGATTTCCGCGCCAACGGCCTCAAGCCAGCCGCGCTGCTTGTGGACACTTATTTCACCAGCGACGGCCTCCTCGACGGCCCCGCCGGCTTCCTCGCCCCAGCCTTTGAAACAGCCCGCAAACACGGCCTGCTCGTCATCGGCGACGAGGTGCAACCCGGTTTTGGACGCACGGGTGTCATGTGGAACTTTCTGCGCCACAACGCAATCCCGGATCTCGTCACGCTCGGCAAACCGATGGGCAACGGGTTCCCGATGGGCGGCGTCGTTGTCCGCCCCGACCTCCTCGACCGCTTCACACGCGAAATCTCCTATTTCAACACCTTCGGAGGCAACGCGCTCGCCGGCGCCACCGGCCTCGCCGTCCTCGAGGAACTGCAAGGACGGCAGCTTGTTGCGAACGCCGCAAAAACCGGCGCGTATTTGAAAAAACGCCTTGCCGAACTTGCCAAACAACATCCTTGCATCGGCGATGTCCGTGGCGCCGGCCTCTTTGTGGGCGTTGAGTTTGTTAAAACGCAAGACAAGCTGCCGCAATGGGATGGACGTCAACCCGACGCCGCGATCGTCACACGTCTTGTCAACCGCCTGAAGGAACTTGGCGTGCTCATCGGCGCGTCCGGCCCGTTCGCGAATGTCATCCGCGCCCGCCCGCCGCTTTGCCTGACCGAAACCGAGGCGGATTTCTTCGTCGGAAAACTCGCCCAGGCTCTCGATGAAACAAATTAAACAACAAGACCCTTCCAAGCCGTCATGCAACCGAAAGCCGACCAATCAGAACCGACATTGACAAGCCGCCGCCAGGATCCGGCGCTGGATTATATCAAAAGCGAAAACCCGCTGTTGCCGCGCTTGTTCAAACGCATCAGCGCGGGGCCGGGCGTGATGGGATTTTTGTCCGCGACACCGTTTTCACTGCTCATGCTCGCCGCGTTCGTCGCGCCGTTGTTGTGCGTTGTCTGGTTCAGGTTCATGCCGCCGAAATCGTTTTCCCTGCTGCATGTCCCGACGCTCGCGAATTACGCGGAAATCTTCTCGCACACCTATTACAAATCCGTCCTGTGGTCGCTCGGACTCGCCGTCGCCACGGTTCTGCTGCTGCTGGTGATTTGCTATCCGCTCGCGTTCGCGCTCGCAAAGGTGTTCCGCGGCGGCGCGGCGTTTGTCACGTATGCCATTGCGAGTTCGTTGTTTGTCTCCGAGAACGTCCGGCTGTTCGGCTGGGTCATCGGGTTGATGAAAAACGGCGTCGTCGGCGGCACGCTCGCGTCCCTCGGCTTCCCGATTGAATCATTATTATACAATGTTCCCGTCATATTGCTCGGCATGGTTTATGTGTATCTGCCTTTCATGCTGTTTCCGCTTGCGCTTGGTGTGCAGATGGTTCCGACGCAGGTGCGCGAGGCCGCCTTTGATCTCGGCGCGACGCGCTGGCAGGTTCTCAAACGCATTGACCTGCCGCTCTCCATGCCCGGCGTGCTGATCGGCTCGCTGCTCGTGTTCGTCCTCTCCCTCGGCGCGCTGGCGGAGGCAAAGATACTTGGAGGGCAAAAAGTTGTCACCATCGCGGCGGACATCGAAACCGAGTTCACCTTCGGACAAAACTGGCCGCTCGGCTCCGCGCTTTCGACGCTGCTTATATTGATAACAACCGTCCTCGTTTTCCTCTGCCTCGGACGTTTCGACCTCGAAAAACTCCTCGGCAAAAAACCGGCGGAATAAAAACAGCAATGAATAGACATGAAATTAACCGCTCCGTGCTCTTTTCGATTAAACACAAACTCCGTTCCCTCCCGCCTCTCTCCGTGACCTCTGTGTGATAATATAAACCGTCAACATTCCAAAAACCATGCTCATCTCACGCGCGCAAAAAACCGGACTGTCATTATACGCCACGCTCACGCTGCTGTTGTTTTATTTCCCGCTCGTGTGCCTGCTCGTCGCGGCGGTCTCCCAAAAAAGATATTTCTCATTCCCCTATCCGCTGGAAAATGTGACAACCAAGTGGTTCGCGGAGGCTATTGCCTCGGAACAAGTTGCCGAATACGTCGGCGTCAGCCTGAAAATCGCCTCGCTGACGACCGTGCTGTCCGTCGGCATCGGTTTTTTCGCCGCGCTCGCCTACGCGCGGCACGCGTGGAAGTGCCGGAGGATGTTTCAGAAAATCGTGCTGCTGCCGCTGTTTTTCCCGCAGTCGGTTCTCGGCCTGGCGTTGTTGATGTGGTTTAACTTCCTCGGTGTCACCCCTTGCTGGCAGACGGCCGTCATCGCGCATACCGTTTGGATAGCACCGATTGCGACTCTCATCATGGCGATACAGGCCTACGGTCTCGATCCGTCGCTGGAGGAGGCCGCGCGCGACATGGGCGCGGGAACGCCGCGCATTTTGGCGCGCATCACGCTGCCGTTGATGGCGCCAGGAATGGTGTCGGCGGCTTGTTTCTCATTGCTGTTATCATGGGGCAATTTCGCGCTTTCATTATATACAACAGGCGCGGACAGCGCGCTGCCGGAATGGCTTTATGCCAGAATGACAGGTGGATACAAACCTGTCGTCCCGGCGATCGGCATATTGTCCGTCGTGGCGGCCGTGGCGGTGTTGTTGCTATTGTTCGGCGCCATGAAACTCGCCGCCAAACGCCGCGCCGCATGATTATTTCCCGGACCGGACAATATAACCCATACTATATACAACATACCATATACAACAAAGGAAAACACATGAACTCCTCCCTCCTCGGCAAATCCGCCATCGTCACAGGCGCCACAAAGGGCATCGGCAAGGGCATCGCCCGCGTCCTCTCCCAAAAGGGCGCCAACGTCATCATCGCCGGACGCGACACCATTCTCGGACAAGCCGCCGCCGTCGAACTCAACGCAACCGCCACCCCTAACGGCGGTTCCGTCACGTTCGTCCGCGCCGATGTCACGCTCCGCGCCGACATCGAGGGCCTCGTCGCCACCGCCGTTGAACGCCAGGGCGGTCTTGACATCCTTTGCGCAAATGCCGGCGCCTTCCCGGCTTGCAAAATTGCCGAACTCACGGACGCCGCCTGGGACGCCCTCTTTGCCACCAACGCCCGCAGCCTCTTCGCCTGCGTCCAGGTCGCCCTTCCGCATCTCAAAAAGTCCGCTTCCGGGCGTGTGGTCATCACATCCTCAATTACCGGCCCAATAACCGGTTATCCTGGCTGGGCGCATTACGGGGCGACCAAGGCGGCCCAACTCGGTTTTATGCGCACTGCCGCCATCGAACTTGCCCGCGACAACATCACCGTCAACGCCGTCCTTCCCGGAAATATTTACACGGAAGGACTTGCGAATGTCGGCCCCGAATACATTGCCGCGACGACCGCCGCCATTCCCCTCAAGCGTCTCGGCACGGTTGACGACATTGGCCACGCCGCCGCCTTCCTTGCCTCCCCCGAAGCCGGTTTCATCACCGGTCATGCCATCGTTGTTGACGGCGGCCAAATCCTCCCCGAATGCCCCGCCGCCCTCGAATGAATGATCCTCCCCGAAAAATAACCTGTCCCTTATTCCGGATTCCAACTTTTAACTTCCAATTACAAATCCCCGAATTACTTATGTGGCGAACAGCCCACCGCTCCTTCTACTACGAAAACCTCGACGCTGACGCGCTCCCCGAGCCGCGCCTGCCTGTTTCCCAAACCGCCCTCCTCCTCATTGACCTGCAGCAAGGCTTTATCCCACAACAACCTCCGCCCGACGCCCCCGACGCCGCCCTCCGCGAATACACCCGCTGGCTGCCTTTTGTTAACCGACTCAACAACACCGTATTACCCAACGTCACGCGCCTCCTTAACGCCCTCCGCCCCACGCCTGCCGCCCGCGCCATCGTCCACACCCGCATCACCAGCCGCACCGCTGACGGTCGCGAACGCTCCATCAGCCATGCACGCCTCGGCTTCAACAACTTGCATTTCCCGCCCGGCTCCGCTCCCGCGCAATTCCTGCCGCAAGTCGCCCCGTTGTCCGACGAAATCGTCCTCGGCAAAACCACCGACAGCGCCCTCGCAAGCACACCTTTGCGTTTAATCCTAAATAATTTACAAATCCGTCACGTCATCGTTGCCGGCATTTACACCGACCAATGCGTCTCCTGCACCGTCCGCGCTCTCGCCGACGAGAATTACGATGTCATTCTTGTCGAGGACGCCACCGCAGCCGCCACCGATGCCCTCCACAACGCCGAACTTGCCATCCTCAACAACATCTACTGCCAGGTCCTCACCACCGAGGAAACCATCAACCACATCATCACCAATGAATAACGCAACATCCAAAATAACCTGTCCCTTATTCCCGCCCGAAAATAACCTGTCCCTTATTCCCCCTCTCCTTTCCGCCTCCTGAATTAACCTGTCCCTTATTCCACCTGTCCCTCCACACCAATGAATACCAGCACACCAGCCGCCACCGCATTTGACGCCCTCCCCGTCACCGAACAACTCGGGCGCGTCAAAAATCTTGCACGCCAGGCGCTTCCGCTTTACGGGCTGCCTTTTGACAGCGACATCTCCCTTCTCAACTACTCCGAAAACGCCACCTGGCTCGTCAAGCCGCCGCCGGAAACACCCAACCTTTTCCCCAAGCGAGTGTTGCGCATAAACCGCCCCGGCTACAACCCGCGCCCCAACATCAACACCGAACTCGACTGGGTCCTCGCCATCCGCCGCGACACCCCCATCATCACCGCCGACCCCATCCCCGGTCTCGACGGAGAATTCGTCCAACATATTTGGCACAAAGATGTTCCACAGCCGCGCAATTGCGTCCTCCTCACCTTCCTCGAAGGCGTCCAACCCGACGAAACCAACCGCCGCGCCGCCTTCCAACTCCTCGGCGACGTCACCGCCCGGCTCCACAAACATGTCCTCAACTGGCGCCCCCCGCGCCCTCTCCATCGCCTCCTTTGGAACTTCGACAACCTCATCGGCCCCAACGCTTACTGGGGCAACTGGCGCGACAATCCCGACCTCGACGCCCCCACCCGTGCCCTCATCGAACGCGCCCTCCCTCTCATCCAAAAACGCGTCACCGCCCTCGGCACAGACCCCGACCGTTTCAACCTCATCCACGCCGACCTTCGCGACGCCAACCTCCTCATCCACAACGGACAAGTTGCCGCCATTGACTTCGACGACTGCGGCTTCTCCTGGTTCATGCACGACCTTGCCGCCGCCTTGAGCTTCATGGAAACCGCGCCCGACGCCCCCGACTGCGTTGACGCCTGGTTCACTGGCTACAACAAAATCCGCACCCTCTCCAAACCCGAACGCGATGAACTTGACACGTTTATCCTGTTGCGGCGCCTGCAATTAACCGCATGGATAGGCAGCCATGCCGACACCGCGCAAGCCCGAAGTGTCCGCCCCGGACACGCCGCCGGCACCGCCCTGCTTTGCGAGAAATACCTCCGGAAACACGCCTGACCTATTCCCTGTCCAATTCCCCAAAACGCGTCGCCTTGCTGTTGGATATCCACACCGGATAATCCCCTTTTGATTTCCAGCCGGACGTCAGCGGCGAGGGGGCGGAGGCGTCCTTTGTTTTTATGCCGAGCCAGTCGCGCACAAGATTATAGTTTTCCTCCGTGCAATACAGATCCTCCACCGTCCCAAGGCGTTGTGCTTTCGATTTGTCGGCCCACCAAATCCACATGGGAATTTCAGCCGCCTCCTTTTTTGCATGGCCGACGGCGTGTTTATAAACCCATTTTCCGAAGGTTTTCACCCGTATCAAGGCGTGGTCGGAATAATATAACACCGATGCCCGCCGGTTTTCCAGCGCCTTGAAAATTTTCCCGATGACATAATCCGTGTAATGGATGCTGTCGTCGTAATAATCGTCCTCGCGGATGTCGCCGGAGAATTTGCGCATCGCCGCCGGATAATTGTTTCCGGGCGGCTCGTGGCTTCCGCGAATATGCAATATTATCAATTTGCGACCGGGCGTTTTCAACACCGCCTCCATTCTTCCGACCAGCGTCTCATCATATTCCGAGGTGTCGCCGAATTCCACAACATCCGCCATCCGGGCAAGCTTTGAAAAGCCGATGTTCATTGTCCGCCCTCGCCTTGAAGACTGATCCAGAAGGTCTTATAACCTGCCGCCTTCGCGAGCGTGATGATATTGTCCCCGATGAGACGCGGCAACGCATGTTCTCCCGCGTCCCTCTCCATGTTGCATAATGTCCGCGAAACCGCGAGGCGCGTTTCGATCGCCGGCGATATCGCGTTCGCAAACAGCAGCATGTTTCCGCGGCGCGCGACCTCCTCCGGCGCCGTCTCCCTCGTCGCTCCGTATAATGACAACGCCCGCCGCCGCGCCGACTCGCCGATGACGATTATATAATCATCCACATCCGTCGCGGACACCGAAACCTCGATGTCGGGCGGGGTGAGTTCAAAGGCGTTCTCATCCAGACGGGCATGACGGACATATTCGCGCGCGTGCAAAAAGGCCGCCACATTGTATAGGGGCGTGTTAAAAAGCATATAGCCGCCCACGCACACGGTTATGTCATCCCTGTGCTCCTTGTGACGGCGCATTTCGTAAGCGCATGAAATAACAGCAAGTAGCATGACGAACAAGCCGCCGCCGAGGACGAATGCGCCCGTCAGCCGCCTCGGAAAACACCTTGATATTTTCGCGGTCAGAAAAAGCAGCGCGAGAAACAGGAGCAGGAACACAACGCCCCATTGCCAGTGTTGGGAAACCTGTCCGCCCGCCTCGGTTGAATTTGTTTCTATCACATTCAACGCCATCCCGATGTCGAACCGGGTGTTGTATTCAATTTTATATAAAAGGGTGGTTGTCCAATTCAGCGTCCATGCCAGCAACAACATTGACGAAACCACCCGTCCGGCAATCCCGCGCCACAAAAACGCGCAAAGGGACAGGTAAGCAAACCCCGTTATGAAAAGTCGGGGGAGCCGGCTTTGTGTCGGCCATGCGGGATCATAGGCCAGGGCGAGGCAAACCGCCACGGCGACCGCCAGCCACCCCCAAAACTTTCGGTCGCGGACGGCTCCGCACACATCCCCGATGAGGGAGCTGTGCCATTTTACAGTTGTATTAGCATCGTTTCTAACTGGATACGATTTTGCATCAGGCATGGCGAAGGCGCGTTGGTGCGCGAGCCTTGGCCGATGCCGGATGCCGTTCGGACGCTGGGTGTGCCTGCAAAAAAAAGAGCGTGTCAGTTCACGCTCCATTGCTGGCACGACCAAGCGCCATTGAACGAACGCTCACCAACACGCCCGCTGGGGGCGTTGGCGAAGCGCTGTCGTTCGTCACTTTGGTCGTTTTGCAATGGACAGCAGCTTTCAGCTACGCAAATTGTTGTTTGTTTTTAGGTTCTAATATATTTATTTGCCAGGTTTGAGAAGGGAAAGCGCGGAGCAAACAATGTCTTTCCCCTCGGTCAAGCAATATTTTGCGCATCCGCTCAAGAAGGGACAGGTCAATTTTGTTGGAACGGCAGATTGTCGCTTTCTGACCTGTCCCTTATTCGGTTTTGCCCAATAATACTCCCTGTGGGCGATCCTGACCAAAAGGGTGCCTTTTTTTGGGGAAAGTTGGCTGCGCGGGGTGTCCCGTGAGGGCGTTGGCGGGTGGGAATTTGGGTAAGCAACGGTAATTTCACGATACCAAGATGCACCGCGCCCGGCCCGCCGGTCTCCATTTTGG
>JAISTY010000212.1 GCA_031272375.1 Opitutaceae bacterium
GAAGGTCCGAAGATCCCAATCCGTTGAACAGAAGTTAAGAAGAACAAGCCCCGCATTTTTAACCTGTCCCTAACGCCCCCGCCCTCCGCCGCCCCACAGCGCGCTCTCTCAATTGTTAATTGCTAATTGTTAATTACTAACATGCGGTGCCCCTCTGCAAAACGCGCTCCTCCTCATCCCTCTTCTTATCTTCTGTTAAAAAATTTCGTGCCTTCGCGTCTTCGCGCCTTCGTGTGAGGCAAATCCCGAACCAACCACGAATTGCACGGATTTTGACGGATTTAACGGATGGAAATATATGATAATTAACTACTAATAACCACTAATCAACCACTAATCCGGACTGAATTAACCGCAAAGAACACATGAAACTCAAAGAAGTATAATAAGTTAAAACTCATCCGTGCCTCCCTGGAGGAATTTCGCAAAACCCTTCTGAATTAGTGTCAAATTAGTGTCCATTAGTGTTTAACAAAGAAAACTCCCTATTCCCCATCGCTTCGGCTTGGCTCGGCTTCGTGTGAATCAAAAAACTTCGGAGCGGAACTCTGTGCCCTCCGTGTCTCTGTGATAAAAACAATATGGCATTCAAAGTATTCCAAAGGCAGATTCCATCCGACGACTCGGTGGAGGACGAATTGAACCGCTTCATGGCGGCGCACAAGGTGCTGTCGGTGCAAACGCAATGGGTGACGCGCGACGCGGTGCCGTGGCTGGTGTATGTGCTTGAATCCGCGGCTGGCGGAGGTGGCGGCGGGGGCGTCACTTTCGGCGGGCTGACGGACAACCCGGCGCGGATTGATTACCAGAAGTTGTTGAAACCGGAGGATTTCAAGGTGTATGCGGCGTTGCGGGATTTGCGTCGGAAATTGGCGGACGAGGAAAAGGTGAAGCCGTTTGTGGTGTTCACCAACGCGCAACTGGCGGCGATGGCGACGGGGCGTCCGGCGTCGTTGGAGGCGTTGGGGAAAATCGAGGGCGTGGGCGAGGCGCGCGTGGGAAAATACGGCGGGCAGGTGCTTGCGGTGCTTGGAAATGAAACAACCGCGCCTCCCGCGAATGAGCGGATATGAAATACAAAGGACACGAAGGGTTTCGCAAAGGGCGCAAAGCTCCCAAGCCGTTGAACAGAAGATAAGAAGAACAACCCGAAGGATCTGTTCTTAAATGGGACCAAGGGGACTTATGGGACAAATGGGACGAAATTAACCTGCTTCTCCGCCAAGGCGCGCCTTGCGCGCCAGCCATTTTAGTGGGTCCTTTAGTGGTTAACAAAAAACCTCCGTGATTTCGTGTCTTCGTGTGAGACAATCCCCAACCCCACCACGGATTTCACGGATTGCAGGCATGAAAACCTTGGTTCGGCTTGGCTCGGCTTCGTGTGAGATCCAACCCGTTTAATATCAATATGATTTATCCGTAATCCGTGAAGATCCGTGAAGTCCGTGGTGGGTTCGGAAGCACGGTTTTTATTCGGGAGCGTCCCTTATTCACGCACGGGTTGGTTTTGGCGGAAGAGGGCGGCGCGGGCCTCGCTTTGGCGGGCAAGGTTTTCGTTGCCGCCGGCGCGGAATTTTTGCGCGGCGCGCTCGGCGAAGGAGACGGCGGCGGGGAAGTCGCCGTTCTCGGCGAGGGCGGCGGCGCGGACGGCGAGGTAGAGGGGGTTGTCGGGGTCGGCGTCGAGGGCCTTTTGGGTGAGTTCGAGGGAGAGGCGGGCGTCGCGGATGAGGGGGTTTTTGTTGGTGGAGAGGAGCCAGGCGTAGTTGGCGGCGGTGTCGGGGGCGAAGCGCCAGGCGAGGGCTTTTTTGTAGAGGTCGGCGGCCTGGAGGTAGGCCTGGCGTTGGTAGAAGATGGCGGCGGCCTGGTTGTATTGGGCGACGCGGACGTCCTCGGGGACGCGGGCGATGGCCTGTTCGTAGAGGCGCTGGGCCTCGGCGAGGTTTTGCTGGGCTTGGGCGATGTTTTGGGACGCGGCGCGCTGGGCCTCGATGAGCTGGATTTCCGCCTTGCGGATCCAGGGCTCGACGGCGTTGGGGGCCATTTTGATGACGTTGTCAAAGGACTCGTTGGCCTGGCGGTGCTGGTTGAGCGAGACCTGCGCGACGCCGAGGTGGTAGAACGCCTCCGGGAGGGTCTGGTTGGGGACGATTTGGAAGATGGCGACGGTGAACTCCAGCGGCTTCAGGTCGGGGGGAATCTCATAGGGGATCGGGCGCACCCAGACGGGGAAGTTTTTCGTCACAAAGAGGCGGATGCCGAGGGAGCGGAGGACGTCCTGCTGCGTGGCGGCGGGGTGCAGGAGCTGGTAGTAGGGGACGAGGAAGTTTTCCTCGGAAATGATGACGATGTGGGTGACGCCGTGTTTGACGAGGAGCTTGAGGGCCTTGTCGTCGTTCTCCTCGGAATACATTTCGGCGGCGGTGTGGAGGCCGGTGTTGTTTTCCCAATAGAGGGTGCCGATGGTCTTGAAGCGCCCGTAGTAGCCGACCTCGGTGGAGGCGTTGGGGCTGGCGAGCATGACAATGTCGCCCTCGGGCTGGGTGGCGCGGACGGCGCGGGCGACGTCGCGGTAAAGGCATTGGGCGGCGTCACCCTTCTCGATGCTGCGGCGTTCGAGCTGCTCGTTGATGCGGGTGATGCTGGGGAGCATCCGCGGGACGAAGAAGGCGCCGACGAGGGAGGCGATGAAGAGCCAGCGGAAGGCGTCGCGCTTGCCGACGAGGAGGGCGGCGGCGAGGAAGAGGAAGATGCAGATTTGCGGGCCGCTGGCGTTGAGGAGCCAGCGCATCTGCCAGAGACCCATGAAGACGATGATGCCGGTGGTGACGAAGACGAGGGTGATGACGGCCTTGTCGCGGTTGACGACGGCGTCCACGGCCTTCCAGTCGAAGAACCAGGGGAGGACGACGATGCCGGCGAGGGAGACGAGGGAGAGAAGGGTGACGAGCCAGGCGGAGGCGTTGTAGGTGGGGAAGCCCACGAAGGGCATGGCGAGGAAGAACTGGGCGAGTTCGAGGAAGCCCCAGCGGACGTTGGCCCAGAGGAGCTGCCAGAGGGGGGCGTCGGGGGCGTTCACGCTGGCGGCGGCGATGCTTTCCTTGAAGCCGGGAATGGCGGCGAGGACGGGGTTCGCGACGGCGGGGGCGGCGGCGAGGACGACGGCCGCGACGCCATAGGCGGCGAGGACGGCGCCGGAGACGATGACGAGGCGGCGTTCGCGGTGGCGGAGGCCGAGGACAAGGGTGATGATCGCGAAGACGAGGAGGGCGAGCGCGAGGGTCGCGAGGACGATGGCGGTGAGGGGCAGGTTCATGCCGATCGGGATCGGGGTTTCCGCGGTGCCGGCGAGGAGGAGGTCTTTCTGGATGGAGGGGAGCCATTGCAGGAGGGCGTTTGTCGCGGCGGGAAGGAAGGTCGCGAAGAGGCCTCCGAGAACGTGGAGGGCCGCGATGGTTCCGGTGACAATCAGGAAGGGGCGGCGGCGGCGTTTGAAGGCGAGGAAAAGCAGCAGAACCGCGACGGGGAGACCGCTATACATGAAGAGCGTCGCGCGGATGTAGGGGTTGGCCAGGCGGCTGTGCTCCCAGACGTGCTGGAACTCGGCGATCTTCTTGTGCAGGTCGGCGAGGAAGGTGTCGCGGATGACAAAAACGTCGGTGCCGAAAAGGGCGATGATGAGGGGGACGGGGATGACGGCGAAGAGGACGCAGGCGGCGAGCCTGGCGGCGGTCTTGAGGTTGCCCTTGGCGAAGGCGAATGCCCACGGCGCGGCCATGAAGCCGGCGTAGATGAGGACGCGTTGAAACCAGTCGAGGATGAGGCCCGCGAAGGAGGGCGCGGCGGAAGGCCGGTCGGCAAGCCGCTCCGCCGGAAGCGTCGCCGCGTCACCGTCCTCCAAGGGCGCGGCGGCGGCTTGTTTTTCGAGGCGGAGGAGGCGGCGGAGCCATTGGCTGTTCTCAAGGCCGGCCTTGAAGCGGGTCTGCCAGAGTTCGATGGTGCCGGCGATGTATTCGCCGGCGAGGAACCAGGCGAGGGAGTAGAGGGGGTTGTTGACCTCAAGGCGGAAGCAGCCGGGCGAGAAGAGCGTGTAGGAGGGGAAGAATTCGAGCAGGTAGGCGATCAGGCTGCCGACGGCCCCGATGCGTCCCCAGAGGCGCCAGACTTTCGGGTCGAATTGCGCGCCGCTGCCGACGAGGGACTGGTTGTGGAAGAAGGAGACGAACAGCCCCATCGTGCCGACAATGGCGATGGGCGGCAGCGCGGGCGCCGCGGTTATCCACATGCCGAAAACGCCGGAGAGGGCGGAGAACACCGCCGCGCCGCGGGCCTGCGCGGGGGATTTCGGGAGCAGGCGCGAGCCGGGCGGCTCGCCGGGCACCGCCGCGCGCCACCAGCCCGCGCCCATGAACAGCGCGCCGATGACAACGCCGAAGGTCGCGACGGTCGAGAGGCCGTGGTGGTCGGGATAGGCGGGCAGAAAGCCCTCGTAAAACGACGGGATGCCGGCCATCGCGAAACCGGTGAACACCGCCGCGCCGACGCCCGCGCGCCGCGCGACCCAGATGGTGAAAATGACGATGATCAGCGTGAAAACGGGGAGGTTCTGCCAGCGCGCCCAGCGTTCCGTCGCGAGCGGCAGCGGCTCGCCGAACCATTTGGCGCGGAGCTCGCCGCCCTTGGCCATGAGGAGCGCCCAGGTGGAGTTCCAATACACCTTCCGCCCGTCGAGGGCGTTGTCTATGTTCACGCGGCGCAGGCGGGTTTGCTCGACGCGGACGGGCTTTCCGGCGGCGTCAACGCGGGGTTTCCCGGCGGCGTCAACCTCCTGGAAGCCCTCGCTGACGGTGAGGGCGTAGCGGGTCCAGGTTTTGCCGTCCATGGCGAAGGAGGGCCAGATGAGCTGGAGCGGCGTTGTGAGGACGGGCTTGAGGACGGGGCGCCCGGCGGGATCCACGAGGAGCCTGCCTTCGGGGTCGTGGATCTCGGTCTTCGGGAAACTGCTTTGGCCGGCCTCGCCGGCGCGGTCGTAGTATTCGAGGGTTTTGACGCAGTGGAGGGCGAGGAAGAAGCCGAGTGACAACCAAAGGGCGGGCAGGACAACCCAGCGCGCCACGCTTTTCTCATTGGTGAGTTTCATAAAGTTGAAAGGGGCGGTTGGTGGCGGAGGGGCTGGCCGCTGGCAATGTTTTTAACCCCGCCGCCGCCCGTCAGGAGGCGCCGAGAAGCGCCTCGAACCTCCCGGCGTCCTCCGGCGTGTCCACGCCGACGGAAACCTCCTCCGTCACGCCGCAAGCGATGGCGAAGCCGTTTTCCAAAACGCGCAACTGCTCCAGTTTCTCGAGCCGCTCGTATTCGCCGGCGGGCAGGCTGGCGAAGCGCCGCAGGAGGTCCGCCTTGTAGGCGTAAAGGCCGAGGTGTTTGAAGCAGCGGTTCCGCGCGACCCACGCGTCGTCCACCACGCCACCGAGGTCGCGGGCATAGGGGATGGGCCGCCGCGAGAAATACAGCGCGCGCCCGTTCACAGGGGAAAACACCACCTTCACCTGGTTCGGGTTGAGGAAATCCTCCGCGCGGCGGAACGGCGTCGCCAGCGTCGCCATCTCCGCGCCGCCGCGAATCAGCTCCGCGAGCGCCCGCAGCTGCCCCCCCGTCACCAACGGCTCGTCGGCCTGGACGTTCACGACGAAGTCCGCGCCGACGGTCCGGTTGGCCTCGGCGATGCGGTCCGTCCCGCTCTGGTGGCCGGCGTCGGTGGGGATGGCCTCGAAGCCCGCCGCCCGCAGGGGCGCCGCGAGCAATTCGTCGTCCACGGCGAAAAACAGCGGCAGTTCCGGCGCCTCCGCCCGGATGCGCTCCGCCACCCAGAGCAGGAGCGGCTTCCCCCTCACCCGATGCAGCAGTTTCCTCGGAAACCTCGTGGATTCGAGACGGCAGGGGACGATGATCGCGGTTTTCATGCGCGGCAAGCTGCCGCCGGGTTTTGGGGTTGCAAGCCCCCGTCCGCGCTTTCCACCCTGCGCGCCCGATGGAAACAAGCGAAACACCCGTCGCACCGCCAAGCGTCAAGGAACTGGTCGTCCAGAACAAGATGGGCATCCACGCGCGCCCCGCCGCCATGATCGTTCGCATCACCAACAAGTTCAAAGCCGACGTCTTCGTCGAGAAGGACGGCGAGCGCGTGAACGGCAAAAGCATCATGGGCTTGATGATGCTTGCCGCCGGAAAAGGCTCCAAAATCCGCTTCGAGGCCACCGGCGCCGACGCCGAACCCATGCTCGCCGAAATGGAGGCGCTGTTCGCCCGCAAGTTCGACGAGGTCTGAACCGCCGGTCGGGTCCGCCCAAAAACGCCCCATGCCCGCCATCGCCTTCGACGCCGACGACACCCTCTGGCACAACCAGCCCATTTACGAGACCGCCGCCGCCCGCCTCCGCGAAATCCTCGCCCCCTACCACCCCGCCGGCGGCCTCGACCGCCGCCTCTACGAGACCGAACTGGCCAACCTCCCCCTCTACGGCTACGGGATAAAATCCTTCACCCTCTCCAACATCGAGACCGCCATCCGCCTCTCCAACGGCAAAATCACCGCCGCCGGAATCCACGCCATCCT
>JAISTY010000102.1 GCA_031272375.1 Opitutaceae bacterium
ATTAGGAATTAGGAATTGGAAAAAACGGCGAGAACGAGAGCGGTGAGGGCGGGCGTTTTTTCCGCATGGTGGGCGCGCGTTTTTTTGGGGGTTGCGGGGATGGAGGCGGGGGCGTTTTCCGGGGGCATGAAGATTGTGATCAGCGGAGTGACGACGGGGTTGGGACGGGCGCTGGCGGAGGCGTTTCTCAAGGCGGGACACGCGGTCGCGGGGTGCGGGGACGGGGCGGCGGAAATCATGGAGCTGCGGTTCGGGCACGCGGGAGGCGGGCATGTGTTCGACGTGGTGGACACGCGCGAGGCGTCGCGGGTGGCGCTCTGGGCGGAGAAGGTGACGGGGGCGTTTCGCGGGGCGCCGGATGTCGTGGTCGCTTTCGCCGGCGCGGAGGGCGTGCGGGGGCGTTTTTGGGAGACGGACGCGGGGGATTTTTCGCGGGTGATGGACGTCAACGCGAAGGGCGTCGCGAACGTGCTGCGGGCGTTTTTGCCGGGGATGGCCGTGGCGGGGCGCGGGAAGGTGGTGGCGGTCGGCGGCGCCGGGCGGCGCGGGGAGGCGTTGACGGCGGCTTGTCGCGCGGCGCGGGGCGCGACGGAGGGGTTGATGGAGGCGCTGGCGGGGGAGTTGCCGGCGGGGATGCGCGCGGTGGCGCTGCAGGTCGGGGAGACCGGGCGGGAGGCGGAGTGGGCGGCGCGGGCGGCGCGGTTCATCATCGGGCTTGGGCCGGAGGCGGACGGAAAAATCGTGACGGAAGTGTGAGGGCGGCCTGTCGCGAAGGCGGCGCGGCCGGCGGGGCGATTATTGGGGTGGCTTTTTGGGGCGGGTTTTGTGCGATGGAGGCATGAGCAACGAGGTTTCGGCCGTGGATTTGATCGCGGAGGCCGCGGGGAAGTTTCCCGGGAGGCCCTCATGGGACGAGTATTTCATGGCGACGGCGGTGCTGATTTCGACGCGGTCGGCCTGCGAACGGCTGCACGTCGGGTGCGTTCTGGTGAGCGGGGGCGCGCGGCGGAACCGGATCATCGCGGCGGGCTACAACGGATTTTTGCCGGGGACGCCGCACGTGTCGCGGATGCGCGACGGGCACGAGCAGGCGACGGTACACGCGGAGCAGAACGCGGTGGCGGACGCGGCGCGGCGCGGCAGTCCGGTGGAGGGGGCGGTGGCGTATGTGACGCATTACCCGTGCGTGAACTGCGCGAAGGTGCTGGCGGCGGCGGGCATCGCGGAGGTGCGGTATCGCGAGGATTATCACAACGACCCCATCGTCGGCGCGCTGCTGGCGGACGCCGGGGTGCGGGTGACGCGGCTGGGAGGGGACGGCCATGAGTGAGGGCGGGGAGGACGGGTCGCTCGCGGGACGGCTGCTTGTCGCCAGCCCGCGGCTGGAAGGGCGGCATTTCCGCCACTCGGTCGTGCTGCTGGCGGCGCACGACGAGGAGGGGGCGATGGGCATCGTGCTGAACCGACCGCTCGGGCGGAGGCTCGGCGGGTTGTCGGTGGAGTTGTCGGCGGGGCCGCTCGCGGAGGTGCCGCTGCTGTCGGGCGGGCCGGTGGAGGAAGAACGGCTGGCGTTGTGCGTGTGGAGGGAGCACCTGGGGCCGGGAACGACGGCGTTCCAGTTTGTCTTCGGGCTTCCGCCGGAGAAGGCGGAGGCGATGGCGCGGAATCCCGGGGTGCGGCTGCGGGCGTTTCTGGGACATGCGGGCTGGGAGGGCGGGCAGCTGGAGTCGGAGCTGGCGGAAGGCTCGTGGGCGGTGGTCGGCATGACGCCGGAGACCCTGCGCGGGGAGATGGACGCGAGCCTTTGGCGGCGGCTGGCGAAGGAGCTGGGTGACGACTGGCGGATCGCGGCGGGGGAGCCGGAGGAGCTGGAGGCGAACTGACGCGGCGCCGCGCCGCGCGCCCTCAACCTCCGCCGGCGCTCTTGTTGTGCTGGGTGCAAAGCCCGCTGGTGTGGGTCGTGTTCCGGCTGCAGCGGGTGCCTTTTTTCGTGATCGCCGAGCATTGGACGGACACGCCGTCGGGGTTGGGCGGCTCCGCCGGCGCGGGTTGGGCGGCGGGAGGCGGTTTCGCCGCGGAGTCCGTACCGGCGGCGGCGGGCGCGGCGGCTTGCGGGGGCGGGGGCGTCGGAATGTAGCCGACGGCGAAGAACTCGTCGCGGCGCGTCTCCTGCGCGCGGAAGGCGGCCGACCAGCCCTCGTCTGGGAAATCCACGCGGATTTGCGTGCCGGGCTGCAGGGTGGAGATCAGGCGGGCGTTGGAGGAGCGGGCGGCGCGCAGCGGCGTCGCCTCGGGCAACACGATCGGGTCGGGCAGCGACCCCGGCGCCTTCGAGCGGGCGGCACCCTCCGCGCGCGGCTGGAAAAGGCAAAGGGCGGGCGGCAGCAGGAAGAGAATGGCGCGGGCGGCTCTCATGGCGGCGTTGGCGTCGGAAAACGGGGGCGGGCGGCTCCGCGCGTCAGCCCCTTTGCCGGGCGGCGTGGCGCCGGGCGACCTCGATGTATTTCTCGGCGAGCTTGCGGATGCTGGCGCGCTCGTCCGCGGTAAGCGGCCGCACGACCTTCGCGGGGCTGCCGAGCACGAGCGAGCCGGGCGGGCACCTGAAGCCCTTTGTGACGAGGGCATTCGCGCCGACGATGCTCTGCGAGCCGATGACCGCGTGGTCAATGATGGTCGCGCCCATGCCCACGAGCACCTCGTCCTCAAGCGTGCAGCCGTGCAGGATCGCGGCGTGCCCGACGTCGCAATACCGGCCGACCTTCACGCCGGCGTCGTCGGAAAGGTGGACGACGCAGTTGTCCTGGATGTTGGAACCCTCGCCGATTTCGATGCGGTTGATGTCGCCACGCAGAACGGCGCCGTGAAAGACGCTGGTATTCGGGCCGAGCCGGACGTCGCCGGTGACGCTTGCGGTCGGGGCGATGAACAGGGCGCCGGCGGTGTCGGGCGTTTTGGCGAAGTGGGCGTCGAGTCGTTCGTGGATGGTCATGGGGAAAAGTTGGCGTTCCGCGGGGCGTCCCTTGCAAGCGCGGAGTTGCGGCGTCCCGGAGGCGCGGCGCAAAAAAACTTTGTCCTCCGCCCGAAACAAAGGATGGGTTTCGCGGCAATGGAACATCCGCTCGTCATCGTCCTGCTCATTGCCGGCGCCGGCTGGCTTTTCAATTTCTGGCTTCGCGACCTGCGGCTCGCCCGCCGCGGCGCGCCCAACCCGCGCGCCCTTCCGGGCGCGGTTCCGGCGGGCGGGCGCGCCGTCGCCATCGCCGTCGCCGGCGCGCTGCTCATCCTCGGCGGCGAGACGCTCGCGGAGCTGGGCCTGGGGACGTCGGGGGAGCAAAGCACGCTGACGGCGTTGCTCGCGGTCTACACGCTGTTCGCGGCGTTCCTCGAGGAGGTCGTTTTCCGCGGCTACATTGTCGTCACCGGGCGCGGAGCGGCGGTGACGTGGGGCGCGGCCGCAGCGGCCTCGCTGGTTTTCGCGCTGGCGCACCCGTTTCTCTGGAAATGGGACGGCGGGGGTTTCCGCGTGACCGTGTCCGCGCAGCCGCTTGTGAGCACGGTCTCGGTTTTCGCGACGAGCCTGTGGCTTTACGCGATGCGGTTCTGGAAGGGAAATCCGGGGCGGTCGCTGGTTCCCTGCGTGGCGGCGCACCTGGCGCGGAACGCGGCGGTGATCGCCATCAAGGGCGTCCAGGGGCATCTCGGCGGCTGGTGGTGAGCGGGGGGGCGGAAAAAAATCCCCGCCCTTGCGGGCGGGGATGTATCGTCAGGCCGCCGGAATCGCCCGGCGGACGCGTTGTGTGTGTCGTTCAAAGCGCGCCGTCGCCGGACTCGCCCGTGCGGATCCGCAGCGCGCTCTCCAGCGGCACGACGAAGATCTTCCCGTCCCCGATCTTCCCCGTCTGCGCCGTCTTCGAGATGGCGGAGGTCACGGCGCCGACGGCGTCGTCCGCCACCGCGATTTCCAGTTTCACCTTCGTGACGAAGTCCACCGTGATCTCGCTTCCGCGATACGTCTCGGTGTGACCCTTCTGGCGGCCAAATCCCTTGACCTCCGTCGCGGTGACGCCCTTGACGCCGATTTCAGCGAGGGCGTTCTTCACCTCTTCGACCTTGAACGGCTTGATGATGGCAATGATGAGTTTCATGGTTATGTTTCTCCTTTGTGGTTAATTGTTAACGTTAACCTTTAGTCAATGTATCCCTCCTCGCCGTGGTCGGTGATGTCGAGGCCGATGCGCTCGTTGTCAACCGTCGGGCGCAGGCCGATCAGGGCCTTGACGACGTAGGCGATGATGACCGTGGCGACGACGCTCCAGACGAGCACGATGCCGACGGAGATGAGTTGCTTGGTGAACAGCTCGAGGCCGCCCTCCTGGTCGTTGATGAATTTCGCCGCCAGCAGACCGGTCAGCAGGGTGCCGACGGTGCCGCCGACCGCGTGGACGCCGAAGGTGTCGAGGGCGTCGTCATACCCCAGTTTCTTCTTGAGCCAGACGACCGCGAAGAAGGGCACGACACCCGCGGCGATGCCGCAGATGACCGCGCCGCCCGCGGTGACGAAGCCCGCCGCCGGCGTGATGACAACGAGGCCCGCGACGATGCCGGAGCAGAAGCCCAGCACCGAGGGTTGCTTCTTGATGATGTATTCGAGACCCGCCCAAACGAAGCCGCCGATGGCCGCCGCGATGGTGGTGGTCAGGAAGGCCGAGCCCGCGAGGGCGTTGGCGGCGCCGGCGGAACCGGCGTTGAAGCCATACCAGCCGACCCACAGTATCGAGGTGCCGATCATACACAGGACCATGCTGTGCGGCGCCATTTTCTCGCGGCCGTAGCCCGTGCGGGGGCCGAGGATCAGCGCCAGCGTCAGCGCGGAGAAGCCGGAGGACATGTGGACGACGAGGCCGCCGGCGAAGTCAACAGCGCCGATCGTGCCGCCGATCAGACCGCCGCCCCAGACCATGTGGGCGAAGGGGAAATAGACGAGGAACAGCCAGCCCGTCATGAAGGCGAGCAGCGCCGTGAACTTCATGCGCTCCGCGATCGCGCCGACGATCAGGGCCGGCGTGATGACCGCGAAGGTGTATTGGAAGATCACCCAGACGCTCTCGGGGACGCCCGCCAGCGTGCTGGAGTAGGCGAGGTTGTTGCCCTCCGGCCCGTAGATGGCCTTGGTCAGGAACGCCAGGTCGAGGTTGCCGATGAACTTGCCGTCACCGGAGAACGACAGCGAGTAGCCGACCGCCCACCAGATGATGGCCGCCAGACCGGCGATGCCGAGGCATTGGGCCAGCACGGAGAGGACGTTCTTTTTGCGGACGAGACCGCCGTAAAAGAGCGCCAGTCCGGGCAGCGTCATGAAGAGAACCAGCGCCGAGCTGGTCATCATCCAGGCGGTGTCGCCGGAGTTAATGCCCGCGCCGGCCTTCTCGAGCGCGTCAACGCGCTGTTCAATGGTCGGGGGGGGCGCCGCGGGGGCGGCCTCCTGGGCGCTGGCAACACCACTCATGGCGAGCAGTCCGGCCAAAAGCCCCAAAGAGGCGTGTCGTGTCAGGAATCGGTTGAATGAATATCTCATACGCCCTCCCTCCAAACCCCCATCATTCCCCCTTATCAAACCCAATTTCGCCGTTTCGTTAAATTAAATCTTATTTAATTCAAAATTATTTTCGGATTAAATAAATCACAACTCACTCACCGACAATCTAAAACACTGATTAGATAAACAACTCCCAAATTCTTTTTGTTTTCAATTTCGTTTTCAAAATTAGAAAAACTTAACAACATCCCCGCGAACGCCGTCTTTTCAGGCAGGGTGGAATGCATCGTCGGTCGGGCGGTTTTCATCCGTGAACGGTGCCCCGCGGAACGCCCCGCCGCGCGGTCGCAACCGCGCGGGCGGCGCTCACTCCGCCGCCTCGCGGGCGAGGAGCCAGAGCAGGTCGGAAAGGCGGTTCGCGTAGGCCAGCAGCAAGGGCCTCAAACCGTGCCCGCCCGCGCCGCCGAGGGAGACAAGCTGCCGCTCGGCGCGGCGGGCCACCGTCCTCGCGAAATCGAGCGCCGCCGACGCCGGGTTCGCGCCGGGCGTCGCCCAGTCGAACGCGCCATGCCGCCCCGCCTCCAGCCCCGCGATCAGCGCGTCGAGGCGTCCGACGTCGGCCTCCCCCAGTTTTTGGAAGGAGGATCCCGCGTGGCGCGCCCCGTCCTCCTCCGCGCAGACGACCTCGCCCATCATGGCCACAAGGCTTTTTTGGACGCCCGCGATGTCCCCTTTGCGCCCCTCCGCCGACGGTGGCAGGGCGGCGCGGGCGAGGCCGAGGGCCGCGTTGAGTTCGTCGAGCGCGCCGACGGCGGCCATCCGCGGATGATCCTTCGGAACGCGCTGCCCGTAAAGCAGCGCGGTCGTGCCGTCGTCGCCCCTTCGCGTGGTGATGCTCATGCGGTTTTCCCTCCGGCGGACGCCTTCGTCGCGGCGGCCAGCCCCTTGAGGGCGCGGTCGAGCGCGCGGCGTGTTTTTTTGTCCATGCGGTCAATGAAGAGAACGCCGTTGAGATGATCCACCTCGTGCTGGACGCAGCGGGCGAGCAGGTCGTCGCAGATGAGCGTGTGCGGCGTGCCGTCGAGGTCGCGGTAATCAACCCGGACGCGGTCGGGCCGCGTGACATCGCCTCGGATGTCGGGGAAGGACAGGCAGCCCTCCTCGTAGATGAAATCGTCCCCGTCGAGTATCTGGACGGACGGGTTGACGAGGGTGAGCGGCATGAAGAGTTCGAGCGGCGGTCTGGCGCCGTCGAGCCGCCAGTCGCCCTCGAAGCGGGCGGGGCGGATGTCAATGACGGCGACTTGCCGGGCGAGGCCGACCTGCTGGGCGGCGAGGCCGATGCCGTTGTGGGCGCGCATGGTCTCGATCATGCCGCCGGCAAGCTGCCGCAGGGCGTCGTCGAAGCGCTCGACGGGAGCGCCCTTCTGCCGGAGGCGGCTATCGTTGTAATGGACAATCCCGAAAGGCATGACGGCGCGGGTTGTCCGTAAAACCGCCGCGCGCGGCAACGGTTAAGTGGCGCGCGCGGGGATTTTTCAGTCCGCCGCGCCCGCCTCCGCCCGCAGGGACGGCGCCATTTTTTCCCGCAGCAGGGGGAGGATTTTGCGGCGGACGGCGTCACGGGTCAGGTGGCCGCGCCCGTCGTTGCACAGGGGAATGCCGTTCTCAATCATCCCGTAGCGCGTCCCGTCCGGCGAAAGGAAGGCGCCGGCGAGGTCAATGAAGCGCGCGGGGACGTCCGCCCGCTCCGCGACTTCGTAAATCGCCCCGTTCAGGCGGCGGTGCGTCGCGTGGTCGCGTTCGGGCGCGGGGGCGTTGAAGAAAAGCGACAGCTTCGCCGCGTGGTGGATGTCGAAGTCCGGCCCGCCGGGGAGATTGCCCCAAGGGACGTCGAGCAGCACCCAGACCTTGCGGCCACCCCGCGCGAGCCGCCGCAGGGTGTCCGTCAGCGCGGCGGTGAAAACGGCGTCGCCGGCTTTTTCGGCGTAAGTCTGCCAGGCCGCCGCCAGGACGACGTGGCGGATGTTTTCCCGCTCAACGTATCCCATCACTTCCGCGGCCCAGCGCGGGGTTTGCCCGTCCAGCCCGTGCATCCCGGAGAACGCGAAGCCGGCCATCGGAGGGGTGTTGGCGTGCGTCGCGAATTTTCCGCCGACGCCCGCCTCGCGGCACAATGCGTCCATCGCGGCGATCAGGCACATCGCGTGGCTGTCGCCCCAGAGCAGCAGCCGGGGTTTCGCGCCCGGAACGCCGATGTCCGGCAGGCGCCCCCGCGCGGCGTCCTCCGGGTAAAACTCCCGTGTCGCCGCGGTGTAGTCGGTGTCCGCCGTCGCCTTTTGGATTTCGGCGAGCTTCCCCAGCACGGGCGCCGGCCAGCGCCGCGCAAACCCGTTGGTTCCCGCCAGGAGCGCGCCCGACAGGACGACAACGCCCACCGCCGCCGCCGCCGCCGCGAAAAGCCCCCGGCGCGAGCGGACAAGCCGCCGCCGGCGGAACGGCGTCTCCACGAATCGCCACGACAGCGCCGACAACGCCGCGGCCAGCGCGAGCAGCGCCGCCGTGCGCGGGGGCGTCGCGGCGCCGTTCCGGTAGCCGTCGAACACCAGCACCGGCCAGTGCCAGAGGTAGAGCGAGTAGGAGACCAGACCGATGGCGACCGCCGGGCGCGACGACAACAGGCGCCCCGCCGAGGTCGGCGCGGGCGCGCCGGGACAAGCCGCCGCGCGGCCATTGCCCCAGATGAACAGCGCCGCGCCCAGCACCGGCGGCACGGCGGCCAGACCGGGAAATGGCGTTTGCTCCGAGTAAAACCCGACGGACGCCACCACCGCGGCCAGCCCGCCCCACGCCGCGATTTCACGCCAAAGCCGCCCGCGCGCGGAACAAGTTGCCGGCAGCGCCGCCAGCAACGCGCCGGCGAGCAGCTCCCACGCCCGCGTCGGCGGCAGGAAGAAGGCGGCGACGTCGCCCTTGCCGGCCACGTTCACCGCCGCGCACGCCGCCGACAAGCTGCCGCCCGCGGCGAGCGCCAGGAGGAGCGAAAGCGCCCGCGGCGTCCGCGTCCGCGCGAAGGCAAACAGCCCCGCCAGCAGGGGCGGGAAAAGCAGGTAGAACTGCTCCTCGACCGCGAGCGACCACGTGTGAAGCAGCGGGCGCGACTCGACCAGCCCCAGCGCCCAGTAGCCGTGGATGTCGGCCTTCCAGAAGAAAAAGTTGGCGGACAACAAGGCCTGCGCGACGGCGGACTTGCCGAGCCGCGCGCAGTCGGGGGGCGCGAGCAGCAGCGCGCCGGCGGCGAGCGTCGCGAGAACCATGACCGTCAACGCCGGCCAGATCCGCCGGAGCCGGCGCTCCCAGAAACCGGCGAGCGAAAACGTCCCCGCCGCCAGCTCCTTCAGGACGAGCGAGGTGATGAGGAAGCCGGAGATGACAAAGAAGACATCCACGCCGACGAACCCGCCCGGGAAGCCGCCTATCTTCGCGTGGTAAAAAACGACGGACAGAACGGCGACGGCCCGCAGCCCGTCAATTTCCGGACGATAAACCAACGGCGCGAATCCGCCGGACGCGGAATTTTCAGCGGGGGGGGGGGGTAATTTATTGTTGTTCATAGAGTTATGAAATGATGACACCGCACTCCGCAACAGAGACGCCGTGTGACGCGGGACGCTGTGTTGGACGGGAGCGGGTCGGACGGGAACGCATGGTGGCGGAAGGGGCGCATAAGGCGTCAACCCCAACGCGCCCCGTCAACAAGGCATTTCACGCGACACCCGCACGCCACACACGCGGCACCCGCGCCGGTATTTCGCGCGGCGCGTTTCGGCGGACACGTTTCCCGGCGGGCGTGTTTTCCGCGTTTCCTTTCGCCGCGGCTGTGCGAGAAACGCCGGAAAAATGTCACGCGCCATTCCCGTTCCCGTCAGCCGCGTCCTGCGCCGCCAGTTTCTCCCCGCCGTCCTCGCGGGGTTGTCCGCCGGCTTCCTTTGCGCCGAACGCCCGACGCCCCTCGCGAACCTCACCCTCGCCACCCCCGACAACCTGCCGCCGCCCGCGCCCGTCATCCCCCCCGCCCTGCCCTCCGCGCCGCCGCAAACGGTCAGGAGCGTCACCATTCTCGAGGCGCCCGAAACGCCGCTTCCCGCCGGCAACGCGGTTCCCCGCCCGCCGGACGCGAAGCCAAGGGAGCCGGCGCCGCCCGCCGCCTATTACACCGAGGCCTGGAGCCACTCCCCCGCCTGCGCCACCGCCGCCGACTACCGCGTCCTCGCCGGCGACGGCGCCTCCTTTGTCAGCGCCGAACTCGAATACCTCTTTCTCTACTTTCTCGACCGCGACGGGGCCGACCGCGTTTTCATCCACGTCCCGCTCTACGTCCCCGATTACGAGGACACGCCCCTTGCCGCCGCGATCGCCACCGGCATCCGTTTCGAGCACGCCGGGCGGACGCTGGAACCCGTCTGGGCGGAGCCGCTCGACCCACTTGGAAAATTCCATCCGGTTCCCGAAAACTTCCGCCTCGTCGCGCTCACCTTCGCCATCCCGCGGGCCGCGCTCCTGGAAAAATTCAAGGTGCGCGTCAGCTACATCCAGCATCATTTCCGCTACAACAACGCCAGCGTCGCCGCCCTTTTCCCGCGCCTCCCGTTCCTTGAGAAATACCGGCAGAAGCTCGCCCTCGACCGCCGCAAATTCACCGTCCTTTTCGAGGTTCCCCCCGGAAGCGCGCTCGCGCTGCGGCGCATCACCCCGAACACCGCGCCGCTTGGGGACGCGCCGGACAAAATCCTCGTCCGGCTGGCCGACGACGAACCCGTCGCCGTCGAGGTGTTCCCGCGCGGGCCGTCCCCCCGGTAGGCGCGCCGCGCGCGCGGGCTACCGGACCGTCCAGAGGCGGAGGGAGGCCAGGAGAAAGTCCTCGAGGGCGGCCAGCTCGTTGAGGTTGAGGCGGAGAAGGCCGGCATTGTGCTCCAGGGTTTCCAGCGCGGCGACGAGGGCGCGGCGGCTGGCGGCGTCGTTCCGCTGGATGGCGGGCAGGGCGTGGTCGCGGGTGGCCGCGGCGATTTCGGCGAAAAGGCGGAGGCGGAGGGCGTTGACGTGCCCGCTTTTCAGGGCGGCCAGCTCCTCCTTGTCGAGGGCGGCGCCGGCGTCGGCGGCTTGTTGATCGAGGAGCGCTTCGGTGGCGGCGTCGAGGATGCCGCCGAAGCGCGCGAGCAGGCC
>JAISTY010000118.1 GCA_031272375.1 Opitutaceae bacterium
GCCTACTACGCCTGGCCCGACCAGCTCGAGGGCGGCTACGAGCCGAAAATCGCCCGCGCCACACTCGCCGCCTTCATCGCCGACGCCCGCGAAAACGGCGCCGCCCTCGACCTCCTCACACGGACGAAGGTCGCCCGCGTCCTGCGCGACGGCACCGCCGTCACCGGCGTCGAAATCGCCAACGCCCCCTCCGGCGCGACCCGGACCGTCCGCTGCAAAATCCTCGTCGAGGCCACCGAATACGGCGACATCCTGCCGCTCTCCGGCGCCCGCTACCGCGTCGCCGGCACGACGAGCGACAAGCTGCCGTCGGAGAAAGCCAACCCCGCCGTCCTCCAGGCCCGCGCCCTCGCCAAGTCCCTCATCGCGGAAAAGGACGTCTTTGAGAAGCTCCTCAAGCACGGCGGCTCCGGCCTCGCCGCGGGAACCCCCGCCGCCGCGGAGGTTGTCCGCAAACTCGCCGCCGCCCTCCGCAAGGCCGGCAAAACCGGCGCCGCCGACCGCCTCGACGCCGCCACACCGGAGGTCTTCCAGGCCCTCCTCGCCTCCATCCTGCAATACCACACCTGGTGCGGCGTCATCCGCGAGTATCCCGAAGGCGTCCCCGGACACCTCCTCCTCAAAACGCCCCCGCCCGGCTACGACCCCGCCCGCTACGCCAACAAACAGCTTCACGGCGCCTTCGTCTGGGGCGCCGCCGGCCGCGACGTCAAAGGCCCACGCGACTACCGCGTCGAGTTCGCCTGGCGCGGCATGGCCGACAGCGACAGCCCCGCCAACGGCGCCCTCACCTTCCACCGCCACACCCAATGCGGCCTCAACGGCGGCGACCAGGACTACCCCGTCACCGTTGACGCCATTGAAACCCCCGCCGAACGCCGCCTCGCCGAGCGCGAGGGCATCCTCCGCACCCTCTCCAAAATCTACTACTACCAGCGCGAACTCGGCCTCCCCTGGGCCGTCGCCGAGGACGAGGGCTACGACACCCCCGCCAACCGCGCCCTCATGCGCGAAATGAACCTGCCCCCGGACCTCTACGAGCACGCCGTCCGCCTCCCCCAGCACCCCTACGCCCGCGAGTCCCGCCGCGGCATCGGCCTCCACACCCTCAAGGCCTCCGAACTCTCCCGCTGGGAAAACGCCAGACACTTCCAAACCTCCGTCGCCATGGGCGACTACTACATGGACCTCGACCACGGCCCCACCGGCCACGCCGCCGAAAAGGACGTTGACGGCGACCTCTCCGCCCCCGGCTCCCTCCCGCGCGGCGGCGGCCCCTTCCAGGTCCCCTTCGGCGTTTTCGTCCCCGAGTCCGTTGACGGCCTCGTGCTGGCCGAGAAAAACATCTCCCAGTCCCGCATCGCCAACGGCGCCACCCGCCTGCAACCGGTGACGATGCTCACCGGCCAGGCCGCCGGCGCCATCGCCGCCCTCTCCGTCCGCGAAAAAAAACAACCCCGCCGCCTCAACCCCATCGCCGTCCAGTCCGCCCTCCTCGACGCCGGCTCCAACCTCATCCAACGCTGGTTCGGCGACGTGCCGTGGGGTTCCCCGCTCTGGCGCGCCACCCAGATCCTCGCCCTCCACAAGGTCATGGACCCTCCGGGCCCCTTTAACAAAAAACGCGGCGAACCCGTCGGCGGCGGCAACTTGTGGCGCCCGGACGAACCCCTCGCGCGCGACGACGCCGACGCCGCCGTCCGCCGCCTCGCGAAACTGTCGGGCAAAAAAACCGCCGCCGTCGCCGCGGAGCTGCCGGCGGGCGCGTCGCGCGGCGCCTTCGCGATCGCGGCGGCCGGCTGGCTCGTCAAGAACTGCGAACCGGAGGGCGCGCCGTGAGCCTCCCGCGGAAAACCGTGTCCGCGCTTGCGTTCCTCATCGCGGCGGCGGCTTGTCCCGCCTCCGACAACCCGCCGCCCGACAACCTGCCGCCCCTCCACGCCGTCAACTTCTCCCAACACCGCCTCTCCCCGCTGCCGGACGGCTGGCGCGACCTCACCGAATACCGCCCCACCCGCAACTGGCTCGTGGACGCAAGCGGCTTCGCCCGCGTCATCCTCAAGGAGTTCGTCGGCGACCCGACGGAGGGCGACCGCCTCGCCCGCCGCCGCTACCTCGAATCGCACGGCATGCGCCACTTCACCGCCGTCGCCATCCTCGACCGCGAACTCCCCGAAACCGCCGCCGCCTCCGCGCGCTTCAAGAAAACCCCCGACGCGGAGGTCACCTTCGGCGTCGTCCTCGGCGCGACCGACCGCGACAACTACCACGCCGCCCGCCTCGCCGGACGGAGCGCGTTCGAACTCGTCCGCGTCCGCGGCAACAAGGCCGTTGTCCTCGCCTCCATCCCGACAACCCGCCGCATCCGCGCGGGCGACGTCTGGAACCTCCGCTTCCGCTCGGACGCCGGCGGACGCCTCGCCGCGCGGCTGTTCGACGAAAACGGCGTCCTCCTCGCGCAACTTCACGCCCTCGACGCCTCCTTCCGTCCGGGCGCCGCCGGCCTCGCCGTCACCACCTTCGCGGCGGCGGCGGACTTCGAGGTGCGCGCCGCGGGCGCCGGACAACCCGCCGCCGCGGACACGCCGGCGGGCGGACGCTTCGCCTGCCCGCTCGTGCGCGCGATCCCGTCGCGGGAGACGGCCCGCCTCAACACCCCCTTCAACGCCCTCGCGGCGGACTACGATGTCGTCGTCGCCGGCGGCGGCACGGGCGGCTTCGGCGCCGCGATGCAGGCCGCCCGCATGGGCGCCCGCGTCCTCTGGATCGAGGAAACCGACCTCATCGGCGGCCAGATGGCCAACGCCGGCGTCACCTCGATGGACGACGGCGGCATCTCCGGCAAAAACCCCGTCCGCGAGCGCGGCCTTTACCGCGAGTTCCACGAGAGCGCGGCGCAGCACTACTACAACTTGGACAAGGATCCCTTCACCGCCTACCACTTCAACCGCCAGTCCGAGGGCGGCTTCGAGCCGCGCGTGGCGCGCGGGATTTTATACGGACTGCTCGCCGAAACCCGCGCGCGACAAGCCGCCGGCAAACCCGTCACCCTCCACCTCGCCGTGCGGACGCGCGTCACCGCCGTCCATAAAAACGGCGGCGCCGTCACCGGCGCGGCCCTCGAGGAATGGCGGGAGCCGGGCGCGGAGGACGCCACGCCGCGCCGCCGCGACGTCACCTGCCGCGTGCTGGTGGACGCCACCGAATACGGCGATCTCCTTCCCCTCGCCGGCGCGCGCTACCGCGTCGGCGCCTCGACAAGCGACGCCGTTGAACCGGACTCCCCGATGCAGGAGCACACCTGGCTCGCCGTCGTCCGCGAGTATCCCGAAGGCGTCCCCG